>JAGOXN010000328.1 GCA_018059685.1 Steroidobacteraceae bacterium
TCCGGTTCGACCCGGAGCTGCCCGACTACCAGATCGGCAATCTGCGCGTCGGGGTCCTGTCGGACCAGTGGGAAATCGCGGCGTTCGTGAACAACCTGTGGGACGAGCGTGCACTGCTCTCGGTGGACCGGGAGCGCGGCCGCCGCGCGCGCGTGGGATATCTCACGAATCAGCCGCGGACCTACGGCATGACGCTGCGCTACAGCTTCTGACCGAAGCGACTGACCGGAGATCGCGTCGGAACAGGAACGGGCGGCGGCCGGAGGGTCGTCGCCCGTTCTTCTCTTGTGACCCGGTTCGCGCTCCGACCGGGTCAACCGACGTGAGGCGAGTGCGTTCTCGTCCTTGACCAGACACGAGGACCCCGGCCATGAAATGTCCGCCCGTCTGCACGCTCGGCGCCCTGGCGCTCTCGTCCATGCTGCTCGCGGCAGGCCCCGCCGCGGCGGATCCGCCGGATCACGCCAAGGGAGGGAAGCACGCTCGATACGACCGATACGACGTCGCTGACTGGCACGACCGGGACGATCGCGACGATCGGGCCGGCCACTACGACCGTCATGACCACGACGACGACCGGCATGACCATCACGATCACCCGTACCCGCGGCACAGCCACGTCGTCACGCGGCTGCCGCATGGGCATCGCGTCGTGCACCACCGGGGCCACCCGTACTACTACGGCAATGGCCTGTGGTACCGGCCGTACGGATCGCGCTTCATCGTCGTCACTCCACCGATCGGGCTGACCATCCCCTTCCGGCCCGACTTCCACGCCACGCTCTGGTTCGGCGGTTTGCCGTACTACGAGGCAGACTCCGTCTATTTCGTCTGGCAGCCGAAGCAGCGCGGTTACGTCGTGACGCCCGCGCCCTGGTGATCGACGTCGGCGATTGCTGCCCCCCAGGGATTCGGCAGCAGGCGGCCAGGAGTAGAGACGGCTCGAACGGACCCCAACTCTTGGCGTTGCGTGTCGGCGAAGTCCATACTTCGGCGAAAACGCAAGGGGGATCCGGCCATGGAAATGAACAGGAGACGGTTCCTGGGTTCGTCGCTGGCTGCGGCCGTCGCGACCGCCCTGCCGCGCGACCTGCTCGCGACGGCTGCACGAGCATTACCGGGCGAAGTCGCGGCAGTCTCGGGCCGCGGAACAGCCGTCGCGTTGACGGGCAACGATCTGCAGGCGCTCAGGTCCAGCCTGCGGGGTGCACTGCTCCTGCCCGGCGCAGCGGGCTATGACGAGGCGCGCCGTGTGCTGAATGCATCCATCGATCGGCACCCCGCGCTCGTGGTGCAACCGACCGGCGCCGCGGACGTGCGCACGGCGGTCGATTTCGCGCGCGCGCACGACCTCCTGCTCGCCGTGAAGTGCGGCGGACACAGTTATGCCGGCAAGTCCACCTGCGAAGGCGGCCTGCAGATCGACCTGTCGAGGTGTCGCGGCGCGCGTGTCGACCCGATCGCGCGCAGGGCCTGGGTCGAGGGCGGCAGCCTGCTCGGCGACCTCGATCACGAAGCCATGGCCGTGGGCCTCGTGACCACGGCGGGCACGGTCTCGCACACCGGCGTCGGTGGTCTCACGCTCGGTGCCGGTTTCGGTCGCCTCGCCCGACGCTTCGGCCTCGCGCTCGACAACGTGGATGCCGTCGACATCGTGGTGGCGGACGGCCGCCTGCTGCACGCGAGCGCCACGGAGAACCCCGACCTGTACTGGGGTGTCCGGGGCGGCGGCGGGAACTTCGGCGTCGTGACGAATTTCGAGTTCCGGCTGCACCCGATGCAGCGGCAGGTCATCGGCGGCGACCTCGTCTTTCCAAGCGCACGCAAGCGCGAACTGCTCGAGTTCTACCGCGACTTCAGCCTCGCCGCGCCGGACGAGTTGTATACGGATTTCTTCATGCATTCACCGGCTGGCGGAACGGATGGGGCAATCATCATCCACGCCTGCTACTCGGGACCGGCCCAGCGCGCAGACACGGTACTCGAGCCGCTGCGCAAGCTCGGGGCGCCGCTCGCAGGAGGCGTGAAACCGGTGGACTACGTGGCGATCCAGCGGAGCTCGGACAGGACGGATCCACGAAACGAGGGCGAATACCTCAAGTCCGGATTCATCGACGAGTTTCCCGACCGGCTTCTGGCGACACTGGTCGATGGTTTCCAGCCGCACCCGGAGCGTGGAACGACGGTATTCTTCCAGCACTCCGGCGGAGCAATCGGCCGCATCGCGCCGGACGCGACGGCCTTCCCCCACCGGCGCTCGAAGCTCAACATGTTCGCCGTTGTGTCGTGGCCGCTCGGGCAGGATGCGACTCCCCACGTCAAGTACGTCAAGGATTACTGGAACACCCTGCAGCCGTTCACGGACGGTTACTACACCAACGAGGTCGCAGACGAGGCACAGCGCTACGTCGATGACAATTACCAGGGCAACCTGCCGCGGCTGCACGCGGTCAAGAAGAAGTACGACCCCGGGAACCTGTTCCGACTGAACGCCAACGTGACACCTGCCTGAGGGCCAGCGACCCGTCCGACGTCTCTTGTACCGTCAGGCCGGCGCTGCCGAGATCTCGAATGCGCCGCCCTCGGCGTTGACGGTGGCAAGCTTGATCGGCCGGCGCCAGACCTTGACGAGATAGTCGAGTACCTTGCTGCTGCGCTCGGCATCGAGGCCGCGACCGTCCGTGACGTGGTCATGCGCAAGTTCGAGCGTCCCGTCGACACGCACGTGCTGGACGGCGACCGTCGGCGCGCCGAAGCCGAACTTCGGCGCGAGCAGCGCCTCGTGCAACGCGTCGAGGTCGCGCTCCTGGACCCTGTAGGGACCCTTCGCGGGCCCTTCGTAGCGAAACAGGCGCATCTCTTCCGCGAGTTCGCTGGTGAGCTTCCCGCGGATGAACGCGAAGTCGTCGTCCTGCTGCATGATCCGCCGCGCGGCCTCGAGCCCCTGCTCGGCGACGATGCGCTCCCACAGGTTGAACCCGAGGTGATAGGGATTGATGCCGGCGGCCGCGCTGTCCCCGGTGGCCGTCGGCCGCACGACGTCGGAGTGGCACTTGATCGCGTCGACGTAGACGCCGGATGGCAGGAACTTCGCGGTGCGCAGCAGGCGCGCGTGCCAGTAGGAGGCCCAGCCTTCGTTCATGATCTGGCAGGCGAACACCGGGTAGAAATAGAACGACTCCTCGCGCACGGCGAGGAAGATGTCGCGCTCCCAGGGTTCGAGCTCCGGCGCGTGGTGCGCGATGAACCACAGCAGGTCGCGCTCGGGACGCGCTGGCACGACGGGCGGCGATCCGGGCCTCGGCGCCTGCGGCTGCGCCGCGAGGTCCGGCCCGAGGGCGCGGAAGCGCTCGAGGAACGAATCGGCGGGCCCCGGTCCGGTCTTCGCGGCCCCGCTCGCATCGCGTGGCCGCCGGAGCGGCAGGTCGAGGTCGACGTGCTGCTCGAGCGCAAGGGCCGCGTCCAGCACGGCCTCGACGCGCGCCGCGCCGTGCTCGTCGATCGCAGCACCGATCTGCCGCGCATGAGTCGCGGCCTGCTCGACGATGTGCTCGCCGACCTGGGATGCACTGCGCCGGAAAAGCAGGTTGTTCGACGAGAAATCGG
>JAGOXN010000329.1 GCA_018059685.1 Steroidobacteraceae bacterium
CGCCCTCAGGTACTCGCGGGTGGCGCGCGGGTTCGCGAGCGCCGGCCCCATCTGCATGAGCTCGGCGTAGTGGCGGCGCGACAGTTCGAGCGATGCCTGCAGGAGCGCGTACTTCGCGTCACCCAGTCCGCGGACCCGGCAGAGCGCGCGCCGCTCGGCCGTGAGCAGCCCGCGCAGCGAACGGAATTCGCCGAGCAGGCTGCGCGCCGTGTCGAGCGCCGAGCAGCCCGCCGTGCCCGTCTGCAGCAGGACCGCGAGCAGCTCCGCCTCGGACAGGTGGCCCGCGCCGTGCCGGAGGAGCTTCTCCCGCGGGCGTTCCCCGTCCGGCCAGTCGCGCAGGTTCATGGGCATCCGTTCCTCCGGTGCCCATGCTGGCGCCGCGCAGGAGCGAACGCACCCGACTAATCGATCCGAAGCCGATCGATTCTCAACGTACGCGGGCGCCGCCCGTGCGCCGTGGATCGGACGCGGCATCCACGCGCCCGGTCACGCGATCCCAGGTGACGACCTGCAGGTTGCCGATCGTGTCCGGCCACGGCCGGATCGAATGCCCCCGCGCCTCGAGGCCGGCGCGCTCCTCGGCGCTCAGCGCTTCCGGCTCCGCGAAGACTGCATCCGGGAGGTACTGGTGATGCAGGCGCGGCGCGGCCACGATGTCGGAGGCCGCTGCACCCTGCTGCCATGCGAAGATGCCGAGCAACACCATCGACGGAATGAAGCTGCCGCCCGGCGAGCCCAGGATCACCAGGCCGCGCTCGTCCTCGACGAAGGCCGGCGACATGCTCGACAGCGGGCGCTTGCCGGGACGGATCGCGTTCGCCTCGGCGCCGACGAGGCCGTACATGTTGGGCGCTCCCGCCTTCATCGCGAAGTCGTCCATCTGGTTGTTCAGCAGGATGCCCGTGCCCGGGATGACGAGACCGGTGCCGAACCATCCGTTCAGCGTGAGGCTGGCCGCGACGCGATTCCCGTCGCGGTCGAGGATGGAGAAGTGCGTCGTGTGCCGGCCGCGCGCCCCGGAGCCGACGTAACCCGGCAGCATTTCGCTCGGCGTGGCCCGATCCGTGCGGATGGAGGCGCGCAATCCCGCCGCATAGTCGGCGCTGGCGAGCAGCGCGACCGGCACGTCGGTGAACGCCGGGTCGCCGAGGAACTGCGCGCGATCCCGATGACCGCGGCGCATGGCCTCGAGCACGAGATGCTTGCGCGTCGTCGAATCGAGCTCCGCGAGGTCGTAGCCCGAGAGCACGTTCAGCACGGTCGCGAGCCAGAGGCCTCCCGACGACGGCGGCGGCGCGCTGACGATTCTCGAGCCCCGGTACGTCGTGACGATCGGTACTCGCTCGATCACCCGGTAGTTCGCGAGGTCATCGAGCGTCCAGTGGCCGCCGAGCCCGCGGACACCCTCGACCAGTCTCCGCGCGAATGGACCGGCATAGAACGCGGCCGCACCGCCTCTCGCGAGCACCTCGAGACTCCTCGCGAGATCGGGCTGGCGCATGAGCTGGCCCGCCGGCGGTGCCGCGCCGTTCACGAGGAAGATCCGGCCAAACTCGGTGGCCCCCTGGCCAGCGAGCTCTTCGTCCGCGAGCGCCGCTGCGATCTCCGCGTGCCGACCCGCGCTGATCGTGTGACCCTTCCGCGCCAGGCGGATCGCAGGCCCCAGGCTCTCGGACAAGGGCAGGCGGCCGTAGGTCGAGGCCAGGTGCCCCCAGCCCGCCGGTTCGCCCGGGATGCCCGCCGCGAGTGCCGTGCGCGTCGAGCGCCCCGGCACAGGTTCACCCGCCGCGTCGAGGAACATGTCGCGCGTCGCGGCGGCCGGCGCCACCTCGCGTGCGTCGACGAAGACCTCCTTGCCGTCGTTCGCGCGATGGAGCAGGTAGAACCCCCCGCCGCCCATGCCCGAGCCGTTCGGCTCGACCACCGCGAGGGCCGCGCTCACGGCCACGGCCGCGTCGAACGCGTTCCCGCCCTTCGCGAGAACTTCCATGCCCGCCTCGGTCGCGAGCGGATGGGCACTGGCGATCGCAGACTGGCCGGCCGCCGTTGCGGCCGGCGCCGGAAGCGCGGCCAGCGCCGCAATCGCAGCGAGGAACAGGCGGCGAATGAGTCCCGGGGCGGTCACTCCGCAGGGCCCGCGAACGCGAGCTTCGACCATCAGCCGACGAACCGTGCCTTGAGCGCCTCGGCCACGATCGGGTTCACGAACTCGCGCACGTCGCCGCCCAGACTCGCGATCTCGCGGATGAGCGTCGAGGAGATGAAGTTGAACTGCTCGGTCGGCGTGAGGAACACGGTCTCGACCTGTCCGTTCAGGTGCCGGCTCATGGTCGCGAGCTGGAACTCGAACTCGAAGTCGGAAACCGCGCGCAGGCCGCGGACGATGACGTTCAGGTCGTGCTGCCGCGCGAAATCCACGGTGAGACCCGTGTAGCCGGTGACCACGACGTTCGGCAGGTCGGCGAGCACCCTGCGCGTGAGGTCGACCCGCTGGTCGAGCGTGAAGAGCGGGGCCTTGCCGGGGTTCGCGGCGATCGCCACCACGACCTTGTCGAAAATGCGGCTCGCCCGGCGGACGAGGTCGTTGTGGCCGTTGGTGACGGGGTCGAAAGTCCCCGGATACATCGCGCGGCTGCCCATGAGACCTCGCTATCTGCCTGGCGGTACATCGCGTCGCGCCAGATGATAGCCGACCTCGCCGGCACGCTTGCTGCGAAGCATCGTCCACCCCTGTGGCAACTCGGGCGGCCCGGCCGCGGCCGCATCCTCGAGGTATGCGTGACCACCCGGCTCGAGCCATCCGCGCTCGGCGATCCGGCGGCACGATGCCGCGAGGGCCCGGTCGGCGTACGGCGGGTCGAGGAAGATGAGGTCGAAGGGCTCGACCGCTCCGTCGAGGAACCGTCGGGCATCGGCATGGATGACTTGTCCCCTCTCACAACCGAGGGCATCGAGAGTGCCGGAGAGGTGGCGAACCACGGCCGGGTTCTCGTCCACGAAGACGACCTCGCGGGCCCCGCGGGACAGGGCCTCGAGGCCGAGCGCTCCGCTGCCGGCGTACAGGTCGAGGCAACGGCTGCCCGGCAGCGAAGGTTGCAGCCAGTTGAAGAGCGTTTCCCGGACCCGATCGGGCGTGGGGCGGATCGCGGCGACCGGTGGGAAGCGGATTTTCCGGCCACGCCACTCACCGCCAATGATGCGAAGCAAAAAGCGCTTTCGGTCGGCCGTGGCGCCCGCGCTACGTACTTGTGGATTCTTGCGCGGCATCCCGATGCGAGCGTAGGCTTCGCCACGACCAATCGATAACGCGTGATCTTACGCGCGGTCCAGATCAAGGGGATGCAGACATGGTAGAGGTCAAGACCAGGCGGTTCGCGCCGGCGCTCGCGCTGCTCGCGGGCATCGCATTGAGCGGTTGCGAGGTGTCGCAGGACGGAGGGGAATTTCCGCCGCCCGCC
Organism: Steroidobacteraceae bacterium; assembly: GCA_018059685.1. Taxonomy (GTDB): domain Bacteria; phylum Pseudomonadota; class Gammaproteobacteria; order Steroidobacterales; family Steroidobacteraceae; genus RPQJ01. The sequence goes on from JAGOXN010000329.1 coordinate 3,459, forward strand.
AGCGAGGATTTCATCGCGTATTTCTACGACCTGACAGGCGCGGGCGCGCCGCTGCTCCCATGGCCGACCGATCTCTTCTTCGCAGGGTCCACAGACGGCACGATCAACATTCCGGCCGCCCTCGTCGCCGTGCCTGGCTATACGCCG
>JAGOXN010000330.1 GCA_018059685.1 Steroidobacteraceae bacterium
GCACCGACATCCCGCAGCACGGCTCGTTCGTGCCGACCGCAATCGTGCCGCGAGAGCCCTGGCCAAAATCAGCCGACGTCATGTGGCGGCTACGCTACGCCTTGCGGCGGGCGGTGCCCCCCCCCCAGAGAAGGTCTGGCCACGCACGGCCATGTCGCGCAGCGGTTGTGGCGCCCGCCGCGCCGTGATTCAGCCACCGAAAAAAGAGTCCGCCCGGAGCCTTGCGACTCCGGGCGGACCTTGCTCGCTGTGGTGGCGACTTAAGTCGCCGTGCCCTCAGGCCGCGTTGAGGCGCAGGTTCGCCGAGATGTTCAACGGGAGCTTGAGCTTCTTGACGTCGAACCGCGACTGCAGCGTATCCTTGAACTCCTCGACGGCCTTCTTGACCTTCGGCTCCACGCGCCTGCCCTCGGCGATCATCTCGGCCACGCGCGCTTCGATCTCAGCCTTGCGCGCCTCGCTCTGCTTGCGCACCTGGGAAACCGCGCCGAGGCCGGCGAGCGCAAACTCACGCGACCGCTCGCGCGCATCCTCGACAGCCTTGAGGATCGGCTTCGGGAGGTGGGCTACAACGGTATGATCCTTGTTCGACATGGCGTGACTGCCGCGGGCGGCCGTCTTCGGGGTCTTGGTGGACTTGGACTTCTTGGCAGACATCGTTGGACTCCTTTTCGATCACGTGGGTTAGCGGGTACGTGAGCAAGATTAGGGACTGCTTCTAGAGCATTCACCCCAACCCGGTCCGGTGCCGCACCGCGCCCGCCCGCGTGCCCCGCCCCTGGCGGCATTGGCCCATGGGATCCGCCCGCGCGCCGGCACCCGCTGGCCGCGCCTAGTCCTTCCAGACGTTGACCCGGCGATCGGTCGCGGAAAGCATGTTTCGTTTCGTACCAACACCCTGCCAGGAGTGAACCCGATGGATTCGTACAAGATGTTCATCAACGGCGAGCAGGTCGATGCCATCGGCGGCAAGACCACCTCGCTGATCGATCCGGGCACGGGTGAAGCCTTCGCCCAGGTTCCCTGTGGCGACGAACGCGACGTGGAGGCCGCGGTCAGGGCAGCGCGCGCCGCCTTCGATTCGGGCGTCTGGCGCGAGAAGTCGCCGCAGGAGCGATCGCAGATCGTGATCCGATTCGCCGACCTCATCGAGGCCCAGAGCGGCCAGATCGCGCTCGGCGACAGCCGCAGCATGGGCGCCACCCCTGCGTGGGTCGGCGGTGGCCTGTGGGTCGCTGCCAACTCGATGCGCAACCTCGCCTGGTATTCCGCCAACCGGTTCACCTGGGAGGAGGAGGTTCCGGCCTCGGGCAATGTCTACGCCTTTGGCACCAACCTGATCCGGCACGAACCGATCGGGGTCTGTGCGGCGATCGCGCCGTGGAACGCGCCCTACATGATGGCGCTCTGGAAGTTCTCCCACGCGCTCGTCACCGGCAACACCATCGTGCTGAAGCCGGCCTCGACGACCCCGCTGTCAGCGCTGGCGGTGGCGAGCCTCGCCAACCAGGCCGGCTTCCCGAAGGGTGTCATCAACGTCATCACCGGGCCCGGCGGCTCGATGGGCGAGGCCCTGTGCCTGCACCCGCTGGTCGACAAGGTCTCGCTGACCGGAAGCAGCGAGGTCGGCAAGCGCATCATGTCGCTGGCCGGGGGCACCCTGAAGAAGGTCTCACTCGAACTCGGCGGCAAGTCCGCGAGCATCGTCTGCGACGACGCCGACCTCGACGTCGTGGTCGACGGTGCGATCGCCGGCAGCATGTCGAACGCCGGCCAGATCTGCGTATCGGCCTCGAGATTGCTCGTCGCCCGTCCGGTCTACGAGGAGGTCGTGAAGCGCCTCGAGCGCCGCATCCGCGACATCAAGGTCGGCTACCAGATGATGCCAGACACCAAGATGGGCCCGCTCGCGAGTACGCGGCAATTCGAGACCGTGCAGAAGTACGTCGCGATCGGCAAGGCCGAGGGCGCGCGGCTGGTCTGCGGCGGCCAGCCCGCGAAGGTGCCGGGCTTCGATCACGGCTGCTACTTCGAGCCGACGCTCTTCGCGGACGTGCGTAACGACATGCGCATCGCGCGCGAGGAGATCTTCGGGCCGGTCCTGGTCGTGATCCCGTTCGAGAATGACGACGAGGCGGTGGCGATCGCCAACGACAGCGACTATGGCCTCGCCGGCGCCGTCTGGTCGCGCGACCTGAACCGGGCCCGCCGGATCGCCAACCGCATCCGCACCGGCACGATGTGGATCAACGACGTGGCCGTGCTCTCGGACTTCACGCCGTTTGGCGGCTACAAGACGAGCGGGGTCGGACGCGAGTTCGGCGACGAAGGCCTGAAGTCGTACACGCAGACCAAGGTCATCTACACCTCGAACGAGGGTACTGCCAACCGCAGCACCTTCAGGTCGATCCTGCCTCACCCGCTGAACCCTACCTTCGGTTTCTATCAGCCGACCAGGATCCTGTGCGGGCCGAGGTCGATCGCGAACCTCCACAACGAACTGCGCATGGCCGGCGTCCGGCGCGCCGTGGTCGTGACCGACAAGGGCGTGCGCGCGGCGGGCCTCGTCGACGAGGTGCTGCGCTCCGGCGGCGACCGCATTGCCGGCGTGTTCGACGGCGTCGTGCCTGACCCGACCTACGAGTGCGCCGATGCCGCGATCGCCTACTGCCGCTCGGTCGGGGCCGACGGCCTCGTCAGCCTCGGCGGTGGCAGCTCGATCGACGCCGCCAAGCTCACGCTGGTGGCACTCACCAATGGCGGCTCGGCCATCGAGAACATGGGGCTGCTGCGGCTCGACCGCCCGCTGCTGCCGCACGTGGCGATCCCCACGACGCATGGCACGGGCAGCGAGGTGACGCTGGGCGCGGTAATCACCAACAGCGAGCTGCACCGCAAGTTCTTCGTCGCCGATCCGCACCTGATTCCAAAGGTCGCGATCCTCGACCCGACCCTGCTCACGGGCCTGCCAAAGGCGATCAGCATCGGCACCGGCCTCGACGCGCTCACGCATGCCATCGAAGGCCTGGTCACCCCGGCGACGAACGCGATCACGACGGCCACCGGCCTGCAATCCGTGCGATTGATCGCCGAGCACCTGCCGCGAGTGATCGCGAACGGCAAGGACATCGAGGCCCGCCAGGGCATGCTGGTTGCCTCGACGCTGGCCGGCATCACGCTCGGCCCCGGACTCGGCGTCGCGCACGCCTTTGCGCACACCGTGGGGACGCTGTTTGGCGTGCACCACGGCACGGGCTGCGGCATCGGACTGCTGCAGGCGATGCGATTCAATCGCGATCACGCGACCAGGGCGCTGGCGCAGGTCGCACAGGCACTCGGCGTGGACACCCGCGGCATGAGTGAGCTGCAGGCGGCCGATGCTGCGACGGCCGCGGTGGAGTCGCTGATGAAGAACATCGGGGCGCCCATGCGCCTCACCGACCTCGGGCTCGAGCGTGACCAGCTCATGGCTCGCCTGCCGGAGATCATCGGCGGAACCATGAGCGACCTGAACTGCGGCACGAACCCGCGGCCGGTGAACGATCCGAACGCGGTGGCGGCTCTGGTCGCAGCGGCCATCTGACGAAACCCGGGAGCC
>JAGOXN010000331.1 GCA_018059685.1 Steroidobacteraceae bacterium
GGCTTCGTCGCGCTGCCCGATGCCTTCACGACCGGCTCGTCGATCATGCCGCAGAAGCGCAACCCGGACGTGTTCGAACTGGTGCGCGGCCGCACGGCGACTGCGCAGGCGTGCCTCGCCGAGGTGATGGGCATCACGGCGAAGCTCCCCTCCGGCTACCAGCGCGACCTGCAGCTCATCAAGGCGCCGCTGTTCCGCTCCATCGACCTGTGCGGCGAGTCGCTCGGGATCATGGCGGCCGCCATCCCCGAGCTGCGCTTCGTGCCCGAGCGCATCCGCCTCGACGCGGACATCCATGCCGCCGCCGAAGCGAACGAGCTCGTCGCAAGGGAAGGCATTCCGTTCCGCGAGGCTTACCGGCGAGTCGGCGCCAGGTATCGGCGGGAGCCGTAATGCCGCAGGCGGACCCCGGGCGCGCGGACCCGCGCCACGACGCGCAGCTGCGCGAGCCTGGCCTCGTCCGGACGACGTAGAATCCCGCAGAAGAAACACGCCGAACGGCCGGAGACCCCCCAGATGCCCGCAGTGAAGTCCCTTGGCGCCCGCGCGCTCGCCCTGCTCCTGCTGGCCCCTTGCGCGGCATCCTTCGCTGCGGACTTCTCCCGCCTCGGCCAGGACCTGACGCCGATCGGCGCCGAGCGCGCCGGCAACGCGGAGGGGACGATTCCCGCCTGGGATGGCGGACTGACCGCGCCACCGGCGGGCTGGACACCCGAGCAGGGTTACGTCGATCCGTTCCCGGGCGACAAGCCGCTCTTCACGATCACCGGCGCGAACGTGGCGAAGCACGAGGCGAAGCTCACGACCGGCCAGGTGGCGATGCTGAAGAAGTACCCGGAGTACCGCGTCAACGTCTACCCGACGCGCCGCACCGCGGCCCTGCCGAAAGAGGTGACGGATCGCGTGCTGGCGCAGGCGGGCAAGGTGAAGCTGCAGGGCTTCGGCCTCAAGGATCTCGGCGGCTCCACGACGCCGTTCCCGATCCCCGGGAACGGCCTCGAGGCGATCTGGAATCACCTCGTGCGTTACCTCGGCGGGGGCGTCGTGCGCGCGGGGCATTCCTTTCCGGTGCGCGCCAACGGGGACTACTTCAAGATCGGATTCCGCGCGCAGCGCATCTACGCGCAGAATGTCGAAGGGGCCGAGCCCAACCGTCTCTTCTACGCGCTCGGCTACTTCACGGAGCCCGCCACCCTCCGGGGCACGATCTTCCTCGTGCACGAACCGGTCGACCAGGTCGCCGAGCAGCGCTCGGCGTGGATCTACAACGCCGGTGCCCGGCGCGTACGCCGCGCACCCGACCTCGCCTACGACGGCATCAACGACGGCTCCGAAGGCATGGTCGTGACCGACCAGATGGACGGCTACAACGGTGCGCCCGACCGCTACGACTGGCAGCTCGCCGGCAAGCGCGAGATCTACGTGCCGTACAACACGTTCCGGCTCTCCGACAAGTCGCTCAAGTACAAGGACATCATCGGCAAGCGCAGCATCAACGCCGACCTCGTGCGCTACGAACTGCACCGCGTCTGGGTGGTCGAGGCGACGCTGAAGCCCGGGCAGCGCCACATCTACCCGAAGCGCACGTTCTATCTGGACGAGGACAGCTGGAGCGTGCTCGCCGAGGATGCCTACGACTCGCGGGGCGGCCTGTGGCGCGTCGCACTGCACGGACTCATGCAGTGCTACGACGCGCTCGTGCCGTGCTATCGCTTCGGCATCTACCACGACCTCACGAGCGGCAGCTACATCACGGGCGGCTACGACAACGAGATCAAGGAGCCGATCCGGTTCAATGCGAAAGGCCGGCTGCAGGATTTCCAGCCGGACGCGCTGAGGCGGCTGGGCGGAACACTCTGATCGAGGCCCGGCGTCAGTCGAGCCCGAGCGAGAAGGCCGCCTCGAGGTCCTTCCTCGAGTAGACCTTGAAGGCGATCAGGGTCTCGGAGCTGGTGATACCCGGGAGCTTGCGCATCCGGTCGCTGATCACGCGGGCGAGGTCCTCGTTCTCGCGCACGCGCACGAGCGCGACGAGATCGTACTGGCCGGCGACCGAGAACACCTCGCTCACACCCTCGAGCTCCGCCATCTGCTCGGCGAGCGCCGTGACCCTGTCGGTCCGGGCCTTGATCAGCACGACTGCCGTGACCATGGATGACGAGCCTCGATTGATCGATGCGACGCTGCCGGATCTTACACCCGCCGCGCGGGATCACTCCGCGTCGGGCTGGGCCTCGGGCCGCGCAGCGGCAAACGCCGGCAGCGTCTCGAGGTGCGCGTTCACCGCGGCGAGCCGCGGGAACGGCACGAGGTCGACGCCGTGGCGGCGGGCGTTGTAGACCTGCGGCACGAGGAACACGTCCGCCAGCGTGACACCGGTCCCGTAGCAGTATCGGCCGTCGGACGAGTACCTGCCGATCCACGTCTCGAGCGGCGCGAATCCCTGCGAGATCCAGTGACGGACCCAGCGGTGAGTCGCTTCCTCGTCCTGGCCGAATTCAGTCCCCAGGTACTTCAGCACCCGCAGGTTGTTGAGCGGATGGATGTCGCAGGCCACGGCGAGCGCCATGGCGCGGATGCGCGCCCGATCGAGCGCCGTGCCGGGCAGCAGGCGCGGCTCGGGGTGGATCTCCTCGAGGTACTCGCAGATGGCGAGCGACTGCGCCACGAACCCGCCATCGTGCTCGAGCCCGGGCACGAGGCCCTGCGGATTGAGCGCGAGGTAGTCTGCTTGTCGCTGCTCGCCGCCGGCGCGCAGCAGGTGCTTCGGCACCGACTCGTAGCCCACGCCCTTGAGCCCGAGCGCGATGCGCACGCGGAAAGCCGCGGAGCTGCGCCAGTACGTGTAGAGCCGCATTGCCATGGTGGTCTCCGCGCGCCCATGCGCGTTCAGACGATCGTCGTGCGCAGAGTGTCGAGTTCGTCGATGCCGCCGACGAGACTGTCGCCGCGCACGACTCGGCCGACCCCGGCCGGCGTCCCGGTGAAGACGAGGTCACCCGGTCGCAGCTCGAAGTACGTCGAGAGTTCCGCGATGATCTCGGGCACGCTCCAGATCATCTCCGACAGGTCTCCGTGCTGCCGCATCGTGCCGTTCACCTCGATCCAGATCGCGCCGCGCTCGAGGTGCCCGACGTCCCCGACGCGGTGGATTGCCGTGATGGGCGCCGCATGATCGAATCCCTTCGACACGTCCCATGGCTGGGACTTCTCGCGCGCCGCCGCCTGAAGGTCGCGCCGGGTCAGGTCGTTGCCAACCGCGTAGCCAAATACGTGCGCGAGCGCGTTCTCGACCGGGATGTCGCGACCGCCCTCGCCGATCGCGACGACGAGTTCGATCTCGTGATGCAGGTTCGCGGTACGCGGCGGATACGGCACCGCCGTACCGTTCGCCACGACTGCGTCCGCGGGCTTCGAGAAGAAGAACGGCGGCTCCCGCTGCGGGTCCATGCCCATCTCGCGCGCATGGGCCGCGTAGTTGCGACCGACGCAGTAGATGCGGTGCACGGGAAACCGCGCCGTGCTGCCGGCGATCTCGACGGTGGGCGCGATGGGCGGGGCGAATTCGAGCGTCATGACGGCACCTCGTGGA
>JAGOXN010000055.1 GCA_018059685.1 Steroidobacteraceae bacterium
ATCCAGAGCGGATCCTCGCGCGTCGCGCCGATGGGAGGCTCGTCCGGCGACGCCGTCGCGATCCGCTCGAGCGTCTCCGGTGCATCCACGTCGACCCAGCGCACCGATTGAAATTGCTCGCGCAACCGCTCGACGAGGTGCCGCTGGTCGCCACCGTACAGCACCGCCGACGCGCCGCTGTCCATGAGCTGGTAGGCGAGCTCCGGAACGGTGAGGCGCCAGTTCAGCTCGACGAAGACGTAGCCCGTCTTGGCGGCCGCGAAGAAAGACTCCGCGTGCATGGGCGTGTTCGACATCAGGGCCGCCACGCGATCCCCGGGCGCAAGGCCCATCGTGAGCAGGGCATGGGCGATCCGGTTGGCACGCGCGTTCGCCTCGCGGAAGGTGGTGCGCTCGCCGCTCACGAGATCCACCCACGCTTCCATGTGCGCGCTGATCTTCGCCCGCTCGGTCAGGAACTGTCCGGAATTCAATAACATAGAGGTACCGGGTCGAGCTTTCGAAGTCATGCGGCGGACGCGGGATTCGCTGTCGTCCGCGACCGATCATCCAGGCGCGCCCGTCGTTCGCCCATATCGTCCCCCCGGGCCGGACTGGAAAGGTAGCCCCCTCTGGACAAGGACACCAGTCTCCCGTTGTGATGGACGCATCCACCGCATGCTCGAGAGCAGACAGTGAACGCCTACCGATCCCCCTGGATGGACGAGGAACTGGAGCTGTTCCGGGACGCCGCCCGGCGCTTCGTCGAGAACGAGGTCGCGCCGAACGATGCACGCTGGCGCGAGCAGAAGCACGTCGATCGCGAGATCTGGAACAAGGCGGGCGAGGTGGGGATGCTGTGCACCGACATCCCGGCCGAGTACGGCGGCGTCGGCGGCGACGCCCGGCACGAGGCCATCGTGACGGAGGAGATGGGCGGCCATGGCATCACCAGCATCGGCCACACGGTGCACAGCATCCTCGCGCACTACGTGCTCAACTACGGCAGCGAGGCGCAGAAGCGCCGGTGGCTGCCGCGCATGGCGTGCGGCGAGCTCGTCGGCGCGATTGCGATGTCGGAGCCCGGCGCAGGCTCCGACCTGCAGTCGGTGCGTACCCGCGCCGTGCGCGAGGGGAACGACTACGTCCTGAACGGCTCGAAGACCTTTCTCTCGAATGGGCTGCACGCCGGACTCGTCGGGATCGTCGCCAAGACCGACCCCGCGCAGGGCGCCAGGGGCATGTCGATCATCATGGTCGAGCCCGAAGGCCAGGCGGGCTATCGCGTCGGCCGGGTGCTCGACAAGATCGGCCAGAACGGCTGGGACACGGCCGAGATCTTCCTCGACGACTGCCGCGTCCCCGCCGACCGCCTGCTCGGCCCGGCGGAAGGGCAGGGCTTCATCCAGCTGATGCGCGACCTGCCGTACGAGCGTGCGCTGCTCGCGCTCGGCGGCGTCGCTGCGATGGAGTATGCGCTGCGCCTGACCGTCGACTACGCGCGCTCGCGCCGGCTGTTCGGCCAGGCGCTGCTCGAGATGCAGAACGCCCGCTTCAAGCTTGCCGAGGTCAAGACGCAGGTGCACCTTGCGCGGCTCTGCATCGACGACTGCATCCAGAAGCTCGCGGCGGGCACCCTCGACACGGTGACGGCCTCGATGGCGAAGCTCTGGATCACCGATACGCAGTGTCGTGTGATGGACGATTGCCTGCAGCTCTTCGGCGGCTACGGCTACATGAAGGAGTACCCGATCTCGAAGCTCTATGCCGATTCGCGCGTGCAGCGCATCTATGGCGGCACGAGCGAGGTGATGAAGGAGATCGTCGCCCGCTCGCTGTGACGAGCGGCGGGATCAGCGTGCCGGGCGGGCCCCCAGCAGAGGCGCGGCTCAGGCGACCGGCATCACGACGAATTCACCGTCCAGCGCACCGACGCGTTCGCCACGGCACTCGAGCGTCGCCTTCACCTGCACGCGGGCCGGGCGGCCCTTGCCGAGCGTCGTCACGGCCTTCTGCCACGCCGCGTCGTCGGGCGGTGAGGCCGCGGCCGTGAAGTCGCCGAGGATCGGTTTCTCGTAGTCCATCCGGTTGCGCCGGATGACGATGCGGCCCGCACGACCCTCGGCCCTCATGCGCACGTAGATCGCCGACCACGCCGCGAGGATGGCGACGGCGGACGCGCTGCCGCCGAATACGGTGTCGCGGTGGTTGATGTTGGGCGCGAGCGGGGCGCCGAGTTCCACGCCGTCCGGCGCGGCGGCGCGCACCTCGACCTCCATGGCCCGGGCGAGCGGGATGCGCTCGTGCAGGTAGCGCTGCAGGGTCTGCGGAGTCATGGCCGGGCTCCATCGCGAGGGGTCGAGGCATGACGGGGGTACAAGCGTAGAATCCACCACGGCGCTCCGCAAGGAGCAGCCGCGACCAGGACCGGGACTGCGGGGGCGACATGACGGACACCATCCTTAGTGCGGTGCAACACCATCCGTTCGTGCTGGGACTCACGCCCGAGCACTGCGAGACGCTGGCGAGTCTCGCGCGGCGGGCCGGCTTCGCCACGAACGAGTTGATCTTCCGCGAGGGCGACGACAAGCACGAGTTCTTCCTGCTGCTGTCGGGTCGCGTCGCGCTGGAAATGATGGCCCAGGGCAAGCCCCTGCGCGTCCACACGCTCGAGGCCGGCGACGAACTTGGCTGGTCGGCGGTGCTCATGGGCCGTGGCAAGCACTTCCAGGCCCGCGCGCTCGAACCGGTCGAGGCGCTCGCGTTCGACGGCTATGCGCTGCTCGAGAAATGCCGCTCGGACACCGCCTTCGGCTACAAGATCATGCACCGGTTGCTCGGCGTCGTGTCCGAGCGCCTCCAGGCCGCACGCCTGCAGGTGCTCGACATCTACTCGCCGATCGCGAGGCGTGCCGGCGCCTGAGGCACAGCACCTCGATTGGAGCCGCAGCGCACGAGCGGGCCCGCGCGACCGCCGCACGACCCGCGGCATCCGGCGTTGCGCGTCACTGGTCGTCCCGGTCGGCCGAGCGGGGCCGGTCTCGCGACGGAATGCGGTAGATCCCGATCGCGAGCGCGATGCCGCCCGCGACCGCGAGCGCCTGCAGCCACGCGGGGCGGATGAAGATCACGGTCGAGGTACCGAGGCCGACGCCCATCATGCCGATCGCGGCGAGTTTCGTGCGGTACGGGATGCTGCGATGGCGATGCCATTCGTGGACCGTCGGCCCGAGCACGCGATTGGCCAGCAGCCACTCGTGGAACGGACGATAGCTGCGGGCGAAGCAGGTCGCGGCGACCAGCACGAAGGGCGTGGTGGGGAACACCGGCAGGAAGATGCCCGCGATGCCCAATACGAGCGCGACGACGCCCGCGGTGAAGAACACGGCCCGCACGACCGGCGAGCCGTGCAGGCGGTGCAGGTCGTCGTGGGGCGATCGGGACTCGGGGCTCGAAGACACCCGATGATCTTGGCACAGGAATCCGGAGGTGACTCATCCGCGTGGCGAGGACCGACACTTATTCAGCATGAGGAAAGCCAATGGCCGTGAAGAAGAGCGCATCACGGCGCACCTTGAAGTCTGCCACGACGTGGCTTGAAGCCGGTGGTGAGGCCGGTCAAGGCAGGTGCGCTACCAGTTCACGCTCGCGGTTCGGCGCGTCAACGTCATACTCGGAACCGACCCCTGCGTACTGGATCACTCGACCGCCAGATGTGGGGCACCATTGTCGAGAGGGCGATCAGCAATCCGATGGTGATGAGGACGCGTTGCATGCGGACATGCTAACGCAGGTGCCGGTCGTAGAACTCGCAGGCGGTGAGTATCGAGTGGTCGGGACGGAGAGCCAGGAGGTCGTCGTCACCGCTCAGGAGGTAGTCGGCACCGCTGGCGAGATAGGTGGCGAGCACCATGTCGTCGCGACGGTCGCGTGGCACTCGATCGGTCGAACCGGCGATGTCCACCATCTCGGCGATGTAGCGCAACTCGGCGAGATATCGCTCGAGTTCCGCGTCGGACAGTGCGATGCGCGGGCGAACTCGGCGATAGTGAAGTGCGAGGCGAAGTTCCTGGAGCATCGATTCGCTCATGACGGCCGTGATCTGCGCCATCGATGCGGCGCGAACGATGTGGCCGGGCACGCTGCCAGGCAACATCAGGCCCGACAGCCAGAGGTTAGTGTCGATGACGACGCGCATCAGCGCCGCTTGCGGGACCGTGCAGCCTTCGTCGTCTTGCGGGCGTGTGCCACTGCCTCGGCGATCTCGCGCTCGGCGATCCCGGGGTCGACCCCGACGTAGCTCTGGCCGAACCGGTCGGTGAGGCTCAGGAAGTCATCGCGCATCCTGCGGATGCGTTCGAACATCTCGACGTCCACCAACGCAGCGACCGGCTTGCCGTCCTTGGTGATGAGCACGCTGTCGCTCCGATACTGGACCTGGTTCAGGAGGTCGCCGAAATTCTGGCGGGCGGCGACGGCCGTGGATCTGCGGATCATTGGCGCTCACTCGATAGGATCAGTATGGTCGATATGATCATAGCAGGAACGAAGTGCCCCACGTCTCATGCTGGCAAACCCGCTGGCCGGGGTCGAGCCGGATTTCGCTTCCGTTCGGGCAGATCTGGCCCCGGCAGCCGGGACCCCGTCTGCGGCACGGCAGCAGGAGTCAGCGCAGCGGCAAGGTGCGCGCGCGGTGCCTGCGCGCGACCAGTGAAGCAAGCTCGACCCCGGTCAGGCTGCTGATGACCGGCGCTTCGATGGCGCGCAGGGCGCGCTCTGCTGCGGCGCTGAGTGCCTCGGGACAGTAGTGGTGCCCAGCACGCTGGTGTCGACGTAAGCGCTAGCCGCGGGTATTGCGCTCCTCGCGCGCGAGCCCGCGTCGCAGGGCGACGCATCGAAGTGGTTTCGCAGGCGTGGATTGCGGATACTCACGCTTGTCGTTATTAACGCGCCGCGTTACTATGCTGCATGATCCGGTCGTTCAAGTGCCCGGACACGGCACAGCTGGCCCGCGGCATGCGGGTGCGGCGATTCGTGAACATCGAAGCGGTGGCACGCCGGAAGCTCCGGCAGCTGGAGATCGCGGGGCGGCTGGATGACCTGAAGGTGCCGCCGGGCAATCGCCTGGAGGCACTCAAGGGTCGGCGCGCCGGGCAGTTCAGCATCCGGATCAACGACCAGGGGCGGGTGTGCTTTCGCTGGACGGCGGGTGGCGTCGAGGACGTCGAGATCGTCGATTACCACTGAGGATGGACAGATGAGCCGAGTCGCACCGATTACGCCGGGAGAACTCCTCAAGGAGGAGTTCCTGGCACCGATGGGCATCAGCCAGTATCGCCTCGCGAAGGAAATCGGTGTGCCGGCACAGCGCATCGGCGAGATCGTTGCGGGTCGCCGGGCGATCACGGCGGATACCGATCTGCGGTTGTGCCGGTTCTTCGGGCTGTCGAGCGGCTACTGGCTCCGGGCACAGGCGGCGCACGACACGGAGGTGGTCGAGCGGGAACTGGCGCCGGTGTTGAAGAGGATCCGGCCGTGGGCCACCCGGGCGACGGGCGACGTGCCGCGCCGGCGCAGGGCGTGATGCCGAAGCTGAGCCCATCATCATTGCAGACCTGCGGATTCCCTCCGGTCGCTCGCTACTGCGAGCTTGATACGCTGACGATGATGATGGTGTATGAGGCGCTGAGGAAGTGGGTGCTCCAGGTGTGTCGAGGCATGCGCGAGTGCAATGACGGCCGGTGATGGGAAGATCTTGCTCGGGGCGGCCCTGGCCGCGGCCCGAGGCTGTGCGGATGCGATGGAGATCCAGGCCACGGGTCTGCTGCAGGCGTTTCCGACGCTGCCGAGTGAGGAGGCTGTGCAGGCGACGGTGATGGACCTCAGTGCAGGGCTCAAGGACGCGTGCAGTCGAGTGACGTTCGAACTGGCGTTGTTGCAAACTGAGCTCGAGGGAAGGACAAACGACGTCGCGACGGCAGTGAAGCGCCTGTCGGCGATGGACGCGACGATGATGAGTGCGGTGGCTGCGCTGGCCGACGTCGTCGATCAGCTCGAGCAGGCGGCCGAGCGCGACGAGCGATACGAGCCGGCCTTCGTGCTGGTGATCGAGGCAGTTGGTGTGATGCTGCAAGGGGTCGAGAAGGCGAAAGTGGCGACGCAGGCGCTTCGCGACGGGCAGGAGATGCCGCGAGAATGACGTCGCAGCAGGGCGAAGACGGGATCGGCTAATACGAGGAACCGGGCTGACCCTGGAGACGACAGATGGCCTCGAAAAAGAAGCGCAGGAAACGGCGCAAGGTGTCAGTCGCGCGAAAGTTCGAAGTCAAAGCCAAAGTCGCAAATTTCACGTTGGCCAAAGCCAAGTCGGCGCTGAGGCTGCAGATCTACCATCGGAAGAAGAAATTTGGCGAGATGGAGATCGGGCGCGGATCGTTGCGTTGGTGGAGCGCCCACAGCCCGACTGAGCACCGGGTTACCTGGACTCGGTTCGCCCGGATGATGGACGACCGGGCGTACCGCGAGAAGTAGTGGTAAACGACCTGCTGCGCGCTTCCTCCCGGAGCTGTGCCCAACGATCCATCAAGTCCTCCGCTTCCTGCGCAGTCCTGGGGACCGAGCTGGACAGTGAGCGGAATTCGTTGCACCAACGCGCCGGGTCTGCGAGCCGCTCAGGTTGGACGCAGAATATGAGCAGCAGCAAGTGGTCTGGGACGTCGATCATGGTGAGAGGGTAGCCCGAGGCAGGGTCAGGGGGGTGAGCCTGGTGTCGGAGTATCTCTCACGGTGGAGGCTACGATTTCCCCTCATGAAAGGCCCCGTCGCACTGGGACGAATTCAGCGCATCTCCTCTTGACGTCGACGCACATCGTGTCGCTCTTCGGCCAGCATGGCCTGGGTGCCGCAGCGGATCGGCGGGGGCTGGATGTCGATGATCTCGCCAGCCGCGTTGCGATCGACCTCCCATGTGTCGCTTACGATCGATCGTGGTGGCATCGAACGCGTAGACGGTCTCGGCGAGATCGACGCCGAAGGCTTCCTCGGCATACAGCGCTCGTGCCAGGCGGATCAGTCGCTGCGCGAAGCTCGCGTAGATGCGCCAGTCGCGCGTGGCATTGGCGTTCGCCAGCGTGTTGCGCGCGACCGAGCCACGGATCCCGAAGTGATAGAGCTTGGACGCCTGCGCCCGCAGGCACGCTTCGATGTCGCGCAGACTCTCGCGATAGGTGAGCTGCGCGAAAGCCATGCACAGAAACTGATCGAGACACGAGAAGCTCTTGACCTGGTGTTCGCCAGCGTAGCGCGCCACGCAACGACGAAACGTGCTGTGCGGAAGGTGGCGCATCAGTTGCGCAAACACGAGCTGGCCTTGATGCATCGAGTGACCCCGCGGCGAGAACCGCGGGCACGGTGCTTGGCGATCGATCGATGTTCAAATCGAGACCAGCCGGAACATGCGCTTTGTACATCCTATTCAACAACTTAGACGCGTGGCGACAATCAACGTTGGGACACTACTGGTGTCGGATAGTTGGCTGATGGTTGCGCCTTTGGCCGGGGTGTTCTTCCAGAGGATCACGACGTCGATCCCTTCGCGGAGTCCAAGAGCCCTGAAGATCCTTCCGGGTTTGTCATGCGTTACTCCTTGCGGCGGATGCGCTGGTAGCGATGACCGGTCGTGATGAGCATGCCGTCGCTGCCGTAGACGGCGTAGGCGTCGAGGTACTCGTGCTTACGGCGCACGGGTTCGCGGCCGACGAATCGTTCGAGGCAGCGGCGAGCGCGCTTGTCGAAGTGACGAATAGTGGCGCCGCCGGCGACGTGGATCTCGCGACCGAAGTCGTCAAGCCAGTGCAGCACCAGCGGCGGGAGGCCGCGTTGCTGCATGCGGGTCTGGGCGTGAAGGGGGCTCACGGCGCAGCCTCTTTGCTGGCGGTGACGTCTTCGCTTGGCTCAGGTGGATCGTCGAGCAGATCGGAAAGATCCACAGGTGCGCCGTAGTGGCGCGTGGCGCCGGGTACCTGCCAGTCGGGCAGATATACGTTGAGGCCGGACAGGTCGATTCTTGGAAAGGTCTTCTCCGTGATCGGGACTGTGTAGATGCGCCGATGCTTCAGATACGCGTCGGCCTCCTCGGCGTTACCGAACTCCACGATCAGCTCGTTTCGTATGACGTCGAGACCATCGCGGATCGCCCGGAACGGATCGCGGAACTCCGGGATCGGGTCGAGCATCGAGCCGGCTGCAGAAAACGGAAGGTCGGTGTGTTCGAGTACGCGCTGAAACCAGCCGTCGTTACCCTCGAAGAACAGGCGGTCATGATGGCGAGGGCCGGCAGCGAGTAAGAAGAGGCGGTTGAAAAAGCTGTCACGGACGATGCGTTTTCGCTCGCAGATGTCGTCGAGGCGGTGGACGAGCTCGTCGGGAAGCGTCAGTGTCACCAGCTTGCGGGGCAGCGCATCGAGACGGGAGGCGATGAACAGTCGGGCGGCTTCAGAGTTCGGGGTGGTGATCTCCGAGTCGAGCTCATCGAGTTCATTGGCGAGCACTTTGGTAAGCCACGCATCGCGGCGCAGGCAGGCGGACGCGATGCGCGCCGTGAACTTCGCAAGGAGCGGGGTCCAGATGCGGGTGCCGATTTTGGTGTCGCCGGGTCTCATACGGGTTTCTTACGCTTGAGCACATAATAGCGAACGGCATTGCCGAAAGCATTAGTCATCTTGCCGAAAGGCATCATTCAGATAATCGACATTTCGGGCGGATAACTCGGGCCGCACGGAGTGTGGTCAGGATATGGTTGACTCTTGGTCGAGCCGTGGGGGTCTGTTAGTCTGGCGCCCCGTGTCACCAACGACGACCGAGGAGCACCGTGGCCACGCAGCCAAGGCTTTTCCGAAACGTCCATGATCGCGATTACCTGGGCTTCTGGGCGGACCAGACGCTCAATGCCCGCGGCGTCGCGGATTTCCTGGGACTCAAGAAGCCCGACGTCGCCAAGGTGGCGGGTGTGGCGCCTTCGTCAGTGCGATTCGACCAGAAGATTCCGCGCGAGGTGCTCGAGCGACTGGAGGAGATCGCGAACATCTGCGCGCTCGTCGCCCAGTTCTTCGAGGGTGATGTTGCCAAGACAGCGTTGTGGTTCCGCACGCGCAATCTGCTGCTCGGTGATATCTCGCCCCGCGACATGATCCGCTTCGGCCGCTACGCCAAGCTGCGGCAGTTCGTGATGGAGGCGCTCGCCGAGAACTCGACGGCCGCGGACCGACCAATGCCCGCCGCGGCGACGGATGGCATGCGTGGCGCGACGCAATCCTCGGCGACGACCTGATCCGCCGCGCCCACCCGCCCCAGCGGGGCCGGACGGCCCATCGCTCATCGAGCTCGAGCGGTTCTCGCGGGCCTCCCTGCACGAGTGGCTGCGAGCGGCCGAGCGGCTCGGGCGACTGCACACAGCCCTGTACTTCGGCCTCGAAGCGTTCCGGCAGGCGCAGGGCCAGGCGCTGCTCGATGCACTGCGCACGGGCGCACGCGCTGGGTACGAGTTCGAGGACTGGAGCCGAATCGTCGACTATCGCTACGCGCTCGAGCCCGTGTCGGTCGCCGGGAGCGTGAACGGCGAGGGCGGTCGCTTCAACATTGGCGCGCGTCTGAGCCCGGGCACCTTCACGCCATTTCCAGCGCTGTACCTCGCCGAGGACTTTGACACCGCGTACCGTGAGCGCTTCGGTCAGGCGATGGATGCGAAGAACGCCGCGTTGACCGGCCGGGAACTGGCGCTGCGAACGCCAGGCTCCTTCACTCAGGTTCGCTTGCGCGGCCGTCTCGACCTTGTGCTCGACGTTGGAGATCCGGCGGCGCTGGAGCCGTTCGTGGCCGTGATCCGGCGATTCGAATTGCCGAAGGCTGTGGCGCGTCTGTCGCACCAGCTCCGCCTGCGTCGGCCGCCCGGCATGGTGCGCACGGCGGCGGGTTTGCAGCGGCAGCTGTTTCAGTCCAACTGGCGCGTCCTGCCGATGCAGTTCGACCTGCCGGCGAATTCACAGGTCTTCGGACGCATCGCCTCGGCGGCCGGGCTGCACGGAATTCTTTACCCATCCGCTCGCCAGGAGGGCAAGCAGTGCCTCGCGCTGTTCCCGCAGAACTGGCGCGGCAGCGGGTGTTTCATCAAAGTGGCGGACCCGCCGCCGCCCGGGGCGAGGTTCGTGTGGCTCGATGGAACGACGGGAGCGATGGAGTAGGAGGCTGGAAGGCAGTTACGCCACTCGACGATCGGCTCGGGCGCGACTACGTGGCGGTGGAGTGGCTCGAGCAGGCGCGCACGGCGACGCACGCGACGTAGGTGACGACGGACCCGGTCACGAATGAAGTCGACGAGGTGCTGCCGGAGGATCGGCAGGGGCGGTTGCCGATGTGAGGGGCGGGCTCATGAGGTGAGCCTGCTCGTCGTGATCATTGACCCCGAATCACTGCGAGTGCATGCGTAGAAGACACGTCCAGCCGCAGCGTCCCAAGAACGCGCGCTACAGCCGTTCCAGCAGCCAGCCAGGGAACACCGCGAGCAGCGCCGCCGGCACGAGACACAGCAGGCTCGCGAGCAGCGCGTAGGCGCGCGGGCGGCCGTGCGCCGCCGCCGGGTCCTCCGCGCTCATGAACATGTACTGGATCACGCGCAGGTAGAAATAGATCCCGAGGTAGCTCGCGACGAGGCCGAGCACCGCGTACAGCGTGTAGCCCGCCGCGAGCACGTTGCGGAACACCAGGAACTTCGCCACGAACCCGGGCAGCGGCGGAATGCCCGCGAGCGACAGCATCGCGATCGCGATCATGACGGCGGCGAACGGCCGGCGCTGGTAGAGGCCCTTCAGCGCCCCGAGCCGGTCCTGCGCGCGATCGTCCGCGCCGCGCAGCAATGCCGCGAAGGCGAGCAGGTTCATGAGACCGTAGACGACGAGGTAGAACACGACGGCCTCGAATCGGCCGAGTCCGTTGCCGAGGAAGGCGTAGAACAGGTAACCGGCGTGCGCGATCGAGGAATACGCGATCATGCGGCGGAAGCTCGCCTGGCGGATCGCGGCCACGTTGCCCCACACCATCGACACGAGCGGCAGGACGATGAGCAGATCCGCGATGGGCGGCAGGACGGGCATCGTGCCGAAGACGCGCAATGCCGCGAGCAGCACGCCGGCCTTCACCACCGTCGACATGTAGGCGGTCACCGGGACGCTCGCGCCCTCGTATGCGTCCGGTGCCCAGGCATGCAACGGCACGATGGCGGCCTTGAGGAACAGCGCCGCGATGACGAGCGCCGCGCCCGCGACCGCGAGACTGTCCGAGGAACCGAGCGCCCAGGCGAACGCGTGGAGCGCGATCGAGCCGCTCCAGCCGTAGAGCAACGAGATGCCCATCAGGAGCGTGGCCGTCGCCGTGCCGCCGAGGACCAGGTACTTGAGCGCGGCTTCGGTGCTCTCGGGCCTCAAGAAAGCCAGCAGCACGAGCACGTAGACCGGCAGGGACATGAGCTCGAGCCCCAGGAACAGCGTCGCGAAGCTGTCGGCCGATACGATGAGGCACGCACCGTAGAGCGATGACAGGACCAGCACGTAGTAACGCGCCTCCTCGAAATCGTCCCGCGACAGGAGCAGCACCGGTACCGCCAGGGCGAGAACCACGATCTTCATGAGCGAGGCATCCGGCCCGCTCGAGTAGTGCCCGAAGAACGGCGCGCCGATGTAGTCGATCGAGTAGAGCCAGCATGCGGCCAGCAGTGCGCCGAGCAGCACGGCGACTGCGGACACGAACCCGCC
>JAGOXN010000056.1 GCA_018059685.1 Steroidobacteraceae bacterium
TCGCGCGGTCGATGGCCAGCTGCTCGGCCACGTCGACGTACTCGCAGCCGCCGTAGTAGCGCTTGCCCGGATAGCCCTCGGCGTACTTGTTGGTGAGCACGGAACCCTGCGCCGCCAGCACCCGCGGGCTCGCGTAGTTCTCCGATGCGATCAGCTCGATGTGCTCTTCCTGTCGGGTGCGCTCGCGCTCGAGCGCGGTCGCGAGTTCGGGATCGAACCCCGCGATCTGCATGCTGGCGGGAAACATGGGTGCTCCACGGTCGGGGACGGGTAATTGTAGCCGATCGAGGCCGGCCACCGTGCCGGCCGGGCGCGGCGCAGGGGCATCAGGCCGGTCAGGCGGCCACGAATGCCTCCACGACCCGGGTCCACGCCCGTGCAAGATTGCGACGGTCGTACCCACCGCCTCCCATGGCGAGGATCCTGCCGTGGCCGAGGTCCTCTGCGATGCGGCACAGCGACGCGGCGGCGCTCGCATGCGCTTCCTCGCTGAATGCCAGATGCGTCAGCGGGTCTCCCTCGAGGCTGTCGGCACCGCACTGGAACAGGACGAACTCGGGCCGCGCATCGCGCAGAAACGCCTCGACGCGCTGCCACTCACGACGAAAATCAACGTCCGTCGCACCCGGCGGGACCGGCAGGTTGAGCTTGGTGCCTTCCGCGGGACCCGCGCCGCATTCGTATGCGTGACCCGTGCCGGGGTACAGGTGATGCCCGTCCTCGTGGATGTCGGCGATCAGCACGCCCGGGTCGGCTTCGTAGGCATAGTAGACGCCGTCGCCATGGTGCGCATCGATGTCCACGTATGCGATCCGGGTGAGTCCGTGGCGGCGCCGCAGCAGTTCGATCGCAATGCCGCAGTCGTTGAACACGCAGAACCCTGCGGCATGGCGCCTCCCGGCGTGATGCAGGCCCGCGATCGGGACGAACGCGCGCCGCGTCTCCCCGGCCATGATGGCCTCGGCCGCCTGCAGCGTGCCGCCCACGACGAGGCTCGTCGCCTCGTAGATGCCACGAAACGCAGGCGTATCACCGCCGTCCAGCCATCCGCGACCGTCGGACGAGCGCTCGAGGATGAAGTCGACGTACCGCGGGTGATGGAACGCCTCGACCTCCTCGCGTTCGGCAGGCCGCGGGTCGACGACACGGAGCGTCTGGTACGCCTTGCTGCGGCGCAATTCGCGCAGGAACGCGTCTTCCCGGTCGAGACCGAACGGGTGACCGTCGCCGAAGCCGTAGCGCGCTGCGCCGCCGCCGGCCACCACCATCACCTGCGACATGGGCCGAGGGTAGCACAGGCCCTGCGGCGTGGCGCCGCAGCGTCCGAGGCCGCATAATCGCGGCCCTTTTTCGCACCGGTCCCGGAACCCGCCCCGCAGCCATGGCCCAGTTCGTCTACACCATGAATCGAGTCGGGAAGGTCGTGCCGCCCAAGCGCGTGATCCTTCGCGACATCTCGCTGAGTTTCTTTCCAGGCGCCAAGATCGGCGTGCTCGGCCTCAACGGGTCCGGCAAGTCCACGCTCCTCAGGATCATGGCGGGCGTGGACCGGGAGTTCGAAGGCGAGGCGCGCCCACAGCCGGACATCAAGATCGGGCTGCTGCCCCAGGAGCCGCAACTCGACCCGTCCAAGGACGTGCGCGGCAATGTCGAAGAGGCCGTGGCGCACGTCAAGGACGCACTCGCACGGCTCGACGCCGTCTACGCGGCCTATGCCGAGCCCGACGCCGACTTCGAGAAGATCGCGGCCGAGCAGGCCCGGCTCGAGGCGCTCATCCAGGCGACCGATGGCCACAACCTCGAGCGCCAGCTCGAAGTCGCCGCGGACGCCCTCCGGCTTCCGCCGTGGGACGCGGACGTCACGAAGATCTCGGGCGGCGAGCGGCGCCGGGTCGCGCTCTGCCGGCTGCTGCTCGCGAAGCCCGACATGCTGCTCCTCGACGAACCGACCAACCACCTCGACGCGGAGTCGGTGCGCTGGCTCGAGCACTACCTCGAGACCTACCCTGGCACGGTGATCGCCGTCACGCACGATCGTTATTTCCTCGACAACGTCGCCGGATGGATCCTCGAGCTCGACCGCGGGCATGGGATTCCATGGCAAGGCAACTACTCCTCGTGGCTCGAGCAGAAGGAGCAGCGGTTGCAGGTCGAGGAGCAGCAGCAGGCCGCGCTGCGCAAGATGCTCGCGCGCGAGCTCGAATGGGTGCGCCAGAACCCGAAGGCGCGCCAGGCCAAGAGCAAGGCCCGCATGCAGCGCTTCGAGGAACTGCAGTCGCGCGAGTTCCAGGAGCGCAACGAGACGAACGAGATCTACATCCCGCCAGGCCCGCGGCTCGGCGAGCTGGTAATCGAGGCCCGGCAGCTCACCAAGGCCTATGGCGAGAAGCTCCTGTTCGAGAACCTCGACTTCAACCTGCCGCAGGGCGGCATCGTCGGCATCATCGGTCCCAACGGCGCCGGAAAGACCACCTTGTTCCGCATCCTGACCGGGCAGGAGACGGCCGATGCGGGCGAGGTGCGCATCGGACCCACGGTGCAGCTCGCCTACGTCGACCAGTCCCGGCAGACCCTCGATGACCGCAAGACCGTCTGGCAGGAAATCTCGAACGGCCTCGACATGCTCAAGGTCGGCAATTACGAGACGCCATCCCGGACCTACGTGGGGCGCTTCAATTTCCGCGGTGCACAGCAGCAGCAGTTGATCGGCGAACTGTCCGGCGGCGAGCGCAACCGGGTGCATCTCGCGAAGGTGCTGAAGGCGGGCGGCAACGTCGTCCTGCTCGACGAGCCCACGAACGACCTCGACGTCGAGACACTGCGCGCGCTCGAGGAAGCGCTGCTCAGCTTCCCGGGCTGCGCGGTCGTGATCTCGCACGATCGCTGGTTCCTGGACCGCATCGCGACCCACATCCTGGCCTTCGAGGGCAACAGCGAGGTCGTGTGGTTCGAGGGCAATTACTCCGAATACGTGGCGGACCTGAAGCGCCGACGCGGCGAGGACGCCGAGCAGCCGCACCGCATGCGCCATCGCCGGCTGCACGGCTGAGCACGCTGGTCCCGGACGGGGGTGACCTGTGGCAACGAGCGAGTCCCGACCCGCGCTCGAGATCGACGGCAACCGGCTGACCCTGGACGTCGTCCGCGATTTCGAGGCCCGACGCCCCAGAGTGCTGCTCGCCGCGGCAGCGCGGCAGCGCATGCTGCAGTCCCTCGCCGCGGTACGGCGCGCGGTCGAGCGCGGCGAGGTCTCCTACGGCATCAACACCGGTTTCGGTGCGTTCGCGAACCGCGTGATTCCGTCCGCCAGGACCCGGCGACTGCAACTCAACCTGGTGCGCAGTCATGCCTGCGGCACGGGCGTCCCGCTGCCCGCGCATCTCGTCCGCCGGATGCTGCTGCTCAAGGCGAACAGCCTCGCCGCAGGACACTCC
Organism: Steroidobacteraceae bacterium; assembly: GCA_018059685.1. GTDB lineage: Bacteria > Pseudomonadota > Gammaproteobacteria > Steroidobacterales > Steroidobacteraceae > RPQJ01. Next base: position 3,435 of record JAGOXN010000056.1, read on the forward strand.
GGCACGCGGCCGGAGGTCGCGGAGCTGCTGCTCGCACTCCTGAATGCCGACGTCCTGCCGGTCGTCCCCTCGCAGGGCTCGGTGGGTGCATCCGGCGATCTCGCGCCGCTGGCGCACATCGCCCTCGCGATGATCGGCGAAGGCGAAGCCACGCGGGGCGACGATCCGCTCGAGGGCCCCGAGGTACCGCGAGCCGCTGGCCTCGCGCCGCTCGAGCTCGAGGCGAAGGAAGGACTCGCGCTCCTCAACGGGACGCAGCTCAGCCTCGCGCTCGCGCTCGAGGGGCTCCACCTCGCCGAGCGATTGCTCGACGCTTCGATCGTCGCCGGCGCCCTGACCGTCGAGGGACTCGCCGGCAGCCACGCGCCCTTCGACGCGCGGATCCACCGGGCGAGCCGCCTGGCCGGACAGGAGCGCGTCGCCGCGCGCCTCCGGGGGCTGCTCACGCAGAGCGCGATTCTGCAGAGCCACGAGAACTGCGATCGCGTCCAGGATCCCTATGCCGTGCGCTGCATGCCGCAGGTCTTCGGCGCGGTGGAAGACACGCTCGGGCACGCGCGCGCGGTACTCGGCGCCGCGCTCAACGGGATCTCGGACAACCCGCTGATCTTCGGCGACGACATCCTCTCGGGCGGCAACTTCCACGCCGAACCGGTGGGCTTCGTGAGCGACTTCCTCGCGATCGCCGTGGCCGAACTCGCCAGCATCTCCGAGCGCCGCATCGACCTCCTCGACCGGCGCGTGAACCCGAACCTCAACATGTTCCTCGCGAACGAGCCCGGCCTCGAATCGGGGTTCATGATCGCGCACGTCACCGCGGCGGCCCTGGTATCCGAGAACAAGACGCTGGCCCACCCCGCCTCGGTGGACAGCCTGCCGACCTCGGCCGGCCAGGAGGATCACGTCAGCATGGCGCCCTGGGCCGGTCGCAAGCTGCTCGACATCTGCACCAATGCGTCGCGCGTGCTGGGCATCGAGCTCATGGCGGCGGCGCACGCGATCGACAGCATGCGGCCCCTGACGACGACGCCCGAGCTGCAGCGAGTGCACGCGTTCATCCGCGAGCACGCGCCGTACCATGCACACGACCATCGCCTCGACCGGGACATCGCGACACTCGCCGCGCTGGTCCGGGACGGCGCCCTCTCCCGGTTCCTGGGCTGAGCGACGGGTGCGCGCGACGGCCGCCGTACTTGCCTGCTTCGCGCTGGTTGCAGCGATGCTCGCATCGAGCCGCTGGCTCGCCGCCCGTCGCCGCTCGGCGACCGGACACGCACTGCTCGCCGCAACTTCACTCACGCTCGCGGCCTCGCTCTGGCACCTCGCCGGCAGCCTGGCCGACTACGAGCCCTTTGGAGCGCAGCAGCCCATCGCCGAGCTGATGATGGAACAGACCGGCACGCAGCGGTTCCGCGCCACGCTCACGCGGCTGCCGGGCGGACGCATGCAGGTCCTGGAACTCGCCGGTCGCGAGTGGCGCATCGAGGCAAGGACGCTCGAGTGGCGGGACGACGCGACATACCTCGGCCTGCGCCCGCTCTACCAGGTGGAACGCCTCGCGACCCGCGACGCGCAGCCCGCAGGAGCGCCGGAGGCGGTCATGGCCGTCTTCCGGCTCGGCGCGGCGGACGCCGGTGACCTGTGGACGCGGATCCACTCCGGATCGCGCTGGAGCGCATTCGCCGAGGCGCGCCGTTCCGACGGTCCCTGGAGCCCGCTGGCGAATGGCGCGCGCTTCCTGGTGCGCCTCGACGCCGGCGAGATCGCCGTCGAGCCGCTGAATCCGCCCGCCGCCGAGGCCATGCGCGCGCTGCACTGAACCGGGTGCCGTCGCGGTGCAGTTCCGCTAAACTCGGGCCGAACGCCCGCACACGGAACGCGCATCATGTCCGTCTACGTCGACTCGAGCAGTCGCCTGCACCACCACCAGGAGCGCAGCCTCGCGATCAATTGCCCGCACTGCCAGGTGTACTCCCACATCACGGCGGTGTCGGTCCCGCAGTACGCGGAACTCGTGGCGGCGCGACCGAGCCACGTCGGGGTCGTGTATCGCTGTGATTCCTGCAATGCGCCGATCTTCCTGCGCTTCGCGGTCAAGATCTACGCGGCGAGCCGCGTCGAGCTCGCCAACAACTTCGTCGAGCTCGAACGCGCGAAGGAGAAGTTCAGCTTCACCTACCTGCCCGAGGAGAGCGAGAAGCTCTTTCGCGAGGCGCTCGGCTGCTATTCGGCCGGCCTCTTCAACGCGTTCGCCGCAATGTGCCGGCGCACGACCCAGGCTGCGTTCAACGACCTCGGCGAGAACGGGCGCCTGCGGATCTTCAACCAGGTCACCGAGGCCCGCGACCTCGCCGAGATCGACGCGGACACGTTCAACATCGTGAAGAAGATCCTGTTCGGGAACGACACGGACCCCTGGCCGTCGCTGCCCGAGATCGGTGCCTACGAGGCCGGCGTCCTGGTGGAACTCGCGAAGGACATGCTCTATCAGGCCTACGTGCGCAAGGGCAAGCTGCAGCAGGCGATGATGGTGCGGCGCTTCTTCGCGGAAGAGACGCTCGACAAGATCACGCCGATCGGGCGCGCCGCGCCGGCGCAGTGACGCCTCGCCGGCGTTCAGCCGGCCCAGGCGCGGGCGTTGCGGAACATCCGCATCCAGCCGCCGTCCTCGCCCCAGTCGCGCGGGTGCCACGAGTTCTGCACCGTGCGGAAAACCCGCTCGGGATGCGGCATGAGGATCGTGGCGCGGCCGTCGACGCTCGTGAGCCCCGTCACGCCCGCGGGCGAGCCGTTCGGATTGGCCGGATAGCGTTCGCTCGGGCGTCCCGAGTTGTCGACGAAACGCAGGCTCACGAGGCCACTCCCGAGGCACGCGTCCCGGGCCGCAGCGTCGGCGAACTCGGCGCGGCCTTCGCCGTGGGCCACGGCGATTGGCAGTACCGACCCCGCCATGCCCGCAAGGAAGATCGAGGGCGTGGGCAGTACTTCGACCAGGGACAGGCGCCCCTCGAACTGCTCGGAGCGATTTCGCACGAAACGCGGCCAGTGCTCCGTCCCCGGCACGAGCACGCGCAGCGCCGAGAACATCTGGCAGCCGTTGCACACGCCGAGCGAGAAACTGTCGCTGCGCGCGAAGAACTCCGCGAACTGCTCCCTGAGCCCCGCATTGAACAGGATGGACTTGGCCCAGCCTTCACCCGCGCCGAGCACGTCGCCATACGAGAAGCCGCCACAGGCGACCAGGCCGCGGAAGTCGGCGAGGCGCACTCGCCCGGCGACGAGATCGGTCATGTGCACGTCCATCGGCTCGAAGCCTGCGCGATGGAACGCTGCCGCCATTTCGAGCTGGCTGTTGACGCCCTGCTCGCGAAGGATCGCCACGGGCGGCCGTGACGACTGCGCGATCATCGGCGCGACGATGTCCTCCGCCGGATCGAACGTCAGGACCGCGTGCAGGCCGGGGTCGCCGGGGTCGGTCGCCCGCTCGTACTCCTCGCGCGCACAATCCGGATCGTCGCGCAGCGCCTGCATCCGGTAGGTCGTTTCCGACCAGAGGCGCCGCAGCTCGGTGCGCGGCGCCTCGAACCAAGCGGCGCCCCGGCGCGTGATCGACACCCGGTCTTCTTCCGTGACCCGCCCGATGACGCGCGAGCACTCGCCGAGTCCCGCACCGCTCAGGATCCCGAGGACGCGCGCTGCGTGCGCCGACTCGACCTGCAGCACGGCACCGAGCTCCTCGGCAAAGAGCGCCGCGACCGATTCCGGAGCGTCGCAGGCCAGGTCCACTGCCACTCCGCAATGCCCCGCGAACGCCATCTCGCACAAGGTGACGAACAGGCCGCCGTCGGACCGGTCGTGGTATGCGAGCACGAGCCCGGCGCTCCGCAGGCTCGCGATGGCGGCGAAGAAGGCACGCAGGAGCTGCGGGTCGTCGCAATCGGGCCCGGTCCGTCCGACCTTGCCGTAGACCTGCGCGAGGCAGGAGCCGCCCAGGCGGTCACGACCCCGCCCGAGGTCGATCAGCACGAGCCGGGTGTCGCCCCGGTCGAGCCGCAGTTGTGGAGTGAGCGTCAGGCGCACATCGGCCACGGGAGCGAACGCCGAGACCACGAGGGACACCGGCGCGACGACCCTGCGTTCCCCGTCCGCGTCGCGCCACGCCGTCTTCATCGACAAGGAGTCCTTGCCGACGGGAATGGCGATGCCGAGCGCCGGGCAGAATTCCATGCCGACGGCCCGCACCGCGTCATACAGGTCGGCATCCTCGCCGGGCTCGCCGCAGGCGGCCATCCAGTTGGCTGAAAGGCGGATCGACTCGATGCCGGCGACGTCGGCCGCAGCGATGTTGGTGACGGCTTCCGCGACGGCCATGCGTCCCGAAGCCGCGGCGTCGAGCAGGGCCAGCGGACTGCGCTCGCCCATCGCCATCGCCTCGCCGCGACTCGAGAACAGATCGCACACGGTGACGGCAACATCGCTCACCGGCACCTGCCAGGGTCCCACGAGCGGATCCCGGCTGATCATCCCGCCCACCGAACGGTCGCCGATCGTCACGAGGAAGGTCTTGTCCGCGACGGCCGGCAAGGCGAGCAGGCGCCACGCGGCCTCGCGCACGTCGACGCCGCGCCCGTCGAATTCGTCGGCTGCGTGCGGCAGTCGGCGCACCTCGCGGGTCATGCGCGGCGGCTTGCCGAGCAGGGTTTCGAGCGGCATGTCCACCGGGGCGGCGCCAAGGAGCGGATCCTCGACGCGCAGGCAGCCATCGTCCGTCACCTCCCCGATCACCGCGAACGGGCAGCGCTCGCGCTCGCAGAGGGCGCCGAATGCCGGCAGGCGCCCGGCCGCGACAATCAGCACGTAGCGTTCCTGCGCCTCGTTGCACCAGATCTCGAGGGGCGACATGCCGGGTTCCTCGCTCGGAATCCTGCGCAGGTCCACGCGACCGCCGCAGCCGCCCTGGTGGATCGACTCGGGTACGGCATTCGACAGTCCGCCCGCCCCCACGTCGTGGATGAGGAGCACCGGATTGTCGTCGCCGAGGCCCCAGCATGCGTCGATGACCTCCTGCGCGCGACGCTGCATCTCGGGGTTGCCGCGCTGCACCGACGCGAAGTCGAGGTCGGCCGAGCTCGCGCCCGCCCCCACCGACGATGCCGCGCCACCACCGAGGCCGATCAGCATGGCCGGACCGCCCAGCACCACGATCCTCGCGCCTGGCACGATCGCGGCCTTGTCGACGTGCTGGCGACGGATGTTGCCGAGTCCGCCCGCGATCATGATCGGCTTGTGGTAGCCGCGCAGCGCGGAGCGGCCCGCCGACTCCACGCACTGCTCGAAGGTGCGGAAGTACCCGCAGATGTTCGGCCGGCCGAACTCGTTGTTGAACGCGGCCGCGCCGATCGGTCCCTCGAGCATGATCTGCAGCGCCGAAGCGATCCGGTCGGGCCGGCCGAGATCCTGCTCCCACGGCTGGAGCGCCCCGGGGATGCGCAGGTTCGAGACCGTGAAGCCCACGAGGCCCGCCTTGGGCTTCGCACCGCGCCCCGTCGCGCCTTCGTCGCGGATCTCGCCGCCCGAGCCCGTCGCCGCGCCCGGAAACGGCGAAATGGCGGTCGGGTGGTTGTGCGTCTCGACCTTGAGGAGGATGTCGATCGGCTCGTCCGCCGCGACGTACCGGCCACCGCCCGGGCGCGCGAACCAGCGCCTGCCGCTCCAGCCTTCGATCACGGCCGCATTGTCACGATAGGCGGAAAGCACGCCGCCGGGGTTCCGCGCATGCGTGTTGCGGATCATGCCGAACAGGGACCGGTCGCTGCGTTCGCCATCCACGACCCAGTCCGCGTTGAAGATCTTGTGCCGGCAGTGCTCGGAGTTCGCCTGCGCGAACATCATGAGCTCGACGTCCGTCGGGTCGCGTTCCATCGCGCTGAACGCCTGCGCGAGGTAGTCGATCTCATCGGCGGACAAGGCGAGCCCGAGGCGGGCATCGGCCGCCTCGAGTGCCCCGCGCCCGCCGTTCAACAACGGGACCGCCGCAAGGGGGCGCGGCTCCGCGTGCTCGAAGAGCGCACCCGCCATGTCCGGTTCGCGCAGGATGCACTCGGTCATCCGGTCGTGCAGCAGTTCCGCCGCGCGCGTCCACTCCTCCTCGGACAGGGGTCGCGCGGATTCGACGTAGTATGCGATGCCGCGCTCGATACGGCGCACCGCCGCGAGTCCGCAGACGTGCGCGATGTCCGTGGCCTTGCTCGACCAGGGCGAGACGGTGCCGAAACGCGGGACCACGAGCAGGGGCGCACCCGCCGGTGATCCTGTCCGGACACGCGGGCCATAGCGCAGCAGTGCCTCGAGTACCGTGGACTCGTCCGGAGTCAGCGGCCGAGCCAAATCAACGAAGTGCAGGTAGCGCGACGCGAGGCGCTGCACCGGGTCCAGTTGCTCGCGAATCCGGGACAGGAGCTTCGCGAGGCGGAAATCGGAGACCGCGGGAGCGCCGCTGAAAGTGAGCATTCTGGATTGCCGCCGCCGGTCCGGCAGGGCGCGCAATGATACCGCACGGTCCGACGACGAACCAGCGAGACGCCCCCGGAGCGTCAGCGGTTTCTGGAGCCTGGATCGCCCGGCGTGTAGACGGGAATCGGGAAGGGCGTCACGTTCGACGCCTCGACCGACGTGACCTTGCTGACGCCGCCCTTGCGAACCTCGTCGATCCGGATCACCGAGTGCAGCGGCAGGTAGGTCCGCTTGACGCCGGCGAACTCGGCCTGGATCTTCTCCTCGGACGGGTCGACGACGACCGCCGATCGCTCGCCGAAGATGAGTTCCTCCACCTCGACGAACCCGAACAGCGACCCGTGGCCGACCTTGCGGGCATAGATCTCGTAAACCTTGCCCTGGTTGTGGAACACGATCTTGAAGATGTGGGTGGCCGCCATTGTGCGTCGTGCGCTTGCGGGAAGTGGTCGAGGCATATTACAAGGTGCCCCGAGCCATGGCCATCAAGCTGCGTGTCATCAGCGATCACCACCGCGACCTCGCGGAGCAGCGCTCGCGCGTGTTCGGCGTCAATGGCGGCACGATCGGACGGGCGCCCGACAACGACTGGATCCTCCCGGATCCGAAGCGCCTGGTTTCCGGCCATCATTGTGAAATCGAGTATCGCGGCGGGGACTACTGGCTGACCGACACGAGTACCAACGGCGTGTTCGTCAATGACGCCGACGATCCGGTGGCGGAGTCGGGACCCGTGGTCCTGAAGGACGGCGACCGGCTGCGCCTCGGCGATTACGAGATCGTCGTGGGCATCGACGAGCGCATCGATTTCCTGCCGACCGCGACCGAGGAGCAGTCGGCGGCGCAGCACAACGACAGCGGCATCGGCGCGAGCCTCGACGTCAACAGCCTCTTCAAGCGGCGCGATGCGTCCGAGTCCGGCTCCATGTCGGTGCGCAATGCCTTCGGCATCAAGGTGCCGAAGGAGCGACGTCGCGCGGCATCCGCAGCGCCGAAGGCCGAACCGGCCGCGGCGGAACCACCCGCTGCCCGCCCGGCGCGTCGCAGGCCGGCCGAGCCGGCCGCGGACGCTGATGCACCACCCGCTGCTGCCGACTGGGCACTCAAGACGCGTTCGATCACCCGCCAGGAACTGGCGGACGCGCTCGCGCGCCGCCAGAGCCGCCTCGATGCGCGCCAGCAGACGCTCCCGTACCACCAGCAGGCCACGACGTGGGCCGATCTCAAGTCCTCGGTCCAGGCGTTCTGCCGCGGTGCCGGCATTGACCCGGCGTCACTGTCCCAGGAGGCGCAGTCGATGCTGCCGCTGCTGGCCGGGCAGCTGCTGCGCGAGGCCGCCGTGGGCCTGAACGACCTGCAGCAGGCGCGCGCCGGAGCCGCGTCGGGTCCGGTCGCCTCCGGCGGCGCAATTGCGTCCGGGAGCAACCCGCTGCGCAGTTCGGGCAGCGTGGAAGAAGCCCTGCAGCGACTGTTCGAGTCGCACGGTCGCGTGTATGGCGGCCCGGTCGAAGCGCTGCGCGACGTGCTCCAGGACGCCAAGGACCACGAGACGGCCGTGAAGGCCGCGCTGCGCGCCGGTCTCGAAGCGCTCCTCGGCCAGCTCGCACCCGCCAATGTCGCGGACCAGTTCGAGCAGGGTCGCGCGCGTGCGCTCGCGCCGGGGCAGGATCCGCGTCCCCGCTACTGGGAGCACTACACCGACCTCTATCGCGTGGTCACGCAGAACCAGTCGGGCGCCAGCCTGCCCCATTCGTTCGAGGAGGCGTTCAACGCCGCCTACGAGCGGGTGCGCGCCGACCTGCGCGCGGA
>JAGOXN010000332.1 GCA_018059685.1 Steroidobacteraceae bacterium
CGAGGCCGGCGACGGGCGCGCCTTTGTCGTCCATGGCGCCACGGCCCCACACGTATCCGTCCGCCACGACGCCGCCGAAGGGTCCGTGCGTCCAGTCGGCCTCGGTCCCCTCGTTGATCGGGACGACGTCCTGGTGCGCCATCAGGATGAGCGGCGACAGCGAGGCGTCGGAACCCGGCCAGGTGACGAGCAGCGTGTGGTCGGCGACTACGTCGATGGGCAGGGAGAACACCCGCTGGTAGCGCGCCGCAAGGAGCGCCCGGAGCTCGCGCCACGCGTCGTCGGAACCGGGTTGCGGATCGCCGGCCGCCCGGGTCACGGTCTGGATGCGGATCGCGACGCCGAGCATCTCTGCCGCCGTGTCGACGTCGACCGCTGGCGGTTCGGGCAGCCGCAGGCCCGCAACTGCGCCCGGTGGCACGCCGAACTTCGAAGCGCGCCACACCATGACGCCCGCAACCGCAGCGAGCAGGAGAATCGCTACCGAAAGGCCAAGCAGTGTCTTCTTCATTGCGGGTCCCTCGGGGACCGCCCCCCCCCGCAATCAGACCCGGCCCCTTCGGCCCGGTCAACAGGGAGCAATCACGTGCAGGTCGCGGCAGCGAAGAAAAACGCCCGGTCCCCCTGAGGAAACCGGGCGCTTCATGCGACCCGCAGGACCCGGGTGCGCCCCGGGTGCAGGATCAGCCGCTTACTCTTTGCTCCACGGGAAGGTCGTGGACACGGAGAAGATTGCGCGCGCTTCGCTGCTCGAGACGTCGTTCGGCGTGCCATCGAGCGCCTCGAGGTCGCTGCCGTCGACCCACTTGAGGCCGAAGTCGAAGTGACTCAGCGTGTACGTCACGCCGACCGACCAGTCGAAGTAACTGCCGTCGTAATTGTCGTCCCAGTAGTCGCCGTCGCTGTAGCCGATGTGCGCGCCGAGTCCGAAGCCTGCGGGCAGCTCGTAGGTGCCGTTCGCTTCGTAGTAGAAGGCGTTGTCGCCGCCCGGACCGCCGCCGAAATCGCTCGAGTACCAGATCTTGCCTTCGAACCACTTCCAGCCGAGCGAGGCGTAGACCTCCGGGAAGTCGTACAGGTCGTCGGAGCCCGGGTAGGTGTACCAGACGATACCGACATCCCAGGGATAGGTTTCGCCGCCCGAGAAGCCCGCATACAGGTCGACTTCCACGTCGCCGTCAACGTCAAAATCGACGTTGCTGGCCCAGGCCCCGGCATAGAAGCCGCTGTCGTGCGCATAGTCGATGCTGCCCTGAATCGCGGGATCCTGCGACGTCTGCGTGATGCCGCGGAAGTCGTAGTCGCTCACGGCAGTGACCGTTCCGGTGACCTCGGCGCTGGCCGTGGCGGCCGACCCGAGGAGCAAGACAGTAGCGACGCAGAGACTCAACTTCATGGTATACCCCTTTTGTTGCACAACAACAACAAACACGTCCTGACCCGTGCGATCAGTGTAGCAGATATGACACGGAACGCATCCGGCCACTGCCCGTTGCGGGGCAGCTCGCCGCCAGGAGGCTGCAGGAATCGTGCCACTCGCGAAGCCCGATAACCGTGGTGTTCAGGGCTCCTGGCTGCACCTCGGAAGCGCAGGCCGGTCTCCACCGTGCACCGATTTGACCTGCCACGGCGGGCGGTTCAGGTGGCGGTCGGCGGCTCGTAGATTGCGTAGAACTTTCGCGCCGGCTCGAGCACCTCCCACAGGCCGCGGAAGCCCGCCGGCATCACGAAGCAGTCGCCCGGGCCAAAAGTCCACGAGCGGCCGTGGTCGTCCGAAATGCGCACGCGGCCCTCGGTGAGCACGCACAGCTCGTTCTCGGTGTAGGACACGTGCCACGCGCCGCAGGTGCTCCGCCAGATGCCGCCGAAGAAGTGCCCCGTGTCGTCGGTATAGAGGTTGCGGACGTGCTGCGTCGGTACCGGGCTGCCAGACGCGAGCCGCGCGGGGTCGAGTTCGAGCAGCGCCTCGCGGCCACTGAATTCGTCGACCTTCACGACCTCGGGTCCCAGTTCACTCATGGTCCACCTCCGCGCGCCGTCGAGACGCCGAGCGTAGCACGCGGATCGAAGCGGACCGGAGTCACGCGATCAACCCGCGGCCTCGGCGAGCAGGGCACGCACCTCCTCATCCGACGTCTGCTCGAAGTTCCGGTACCACTGGCCCACCGCGCTGAAGAACATCGGCGCTTCGAGGCACACCACCTCGTCCGCGAGCGCGGCGATGCGATCGCGAGCCTCGACGGACGAGACCGGCACCGCCACCACGATGCATTCCGCATCGAGTGCGCGCAGCGCGCGCACGGCGGCCTCCATGGTTGCACCGGTCGCGAGGCCGTCGTCGACCAGGATGGCGGTGCGGCCGGCGACGGCCAGCGGCGGGCGATCGCCGCGGTAGCTGCGCTCGCGTCGCTGAACTTCCGCGAGCTCGCGCGTTTTCACCGCCTCGAGCGAGGCCGTGTGATCTCCCAGGTGGCGCAGGACATCCTCGTTCAGCACCACGGCGCCGCCGCTCGCGATGGCACCCATGGCGAGTTCCGGCTGCATCGGCAGGCCGAGCTTGCGTACCACCAGCACGTCGAGCGGCAGGCCGAGTGCGCGCGAGATCTCGCGTGCCACCGGCACGCCGCCACGCGGCAGCGCGAGCACCACGGTTGCCGTGCTGCCCGCATACCGCCCGAGCGCCCTGGCCAGCGCCCGCCCCGCTTCGACGCGATCTGCGAAAACCCTGCTCATGACCGTGCTCTGGCGTGCGGATCCCATGCCGTCGACGCCGGACCCGCGCGCCAATCGCGCAGGTGGCTGAATGCTATGCTCGACCGGGCGCGAAGACGAGACCCATGACGCAACATGCCCCAACGCGGAGCCCGCCACCCGGGCGCGTTCCTGCACCGGCACTGGCAGAGAAGGTCGCATTCCTGCGCAGCCTGTGCGGGGTGGCGGACGAAGCCATAGAGACCCATTTCGCGTGGGTCGTGCTCGTCGGCGACCGCGCGTACAAGCTGCGCAAGCCCGTGCGGCGCGACCCGATGAACTACGCCACGCTGGCCGCGCGGCGCGCGGGTGCGGAGGCGGAAGTCCGCCTCAATCGGCGCCTCGCTCCCCACGTCTACCTGGGCATTCAAGCGCTGATGATGGATGCAGCGGGCCGCCTGAGCCTCGGCGGCAACGGAACGGTGGTGGACTGGCTGGTCGAGATGCGACGACTGGACCGTGCCAGCCTGCTCGATGCGGTGCTGGCTCGCGGCGGCGTGGAGGATCGGTCGTTGCGGGGCATCGTCGAACTGCTCGCCGCCTTCTACGCGGACGCCGCACCGGCGATCACGGACCCGCGCACCTATCGCGAGCGACTGCGCGTGCGGGCCCAGGCGAATCAAGTCGTCCTCGAGACGCTGGACCGCGGTCGGGCTGCCCTCGTGTACGCGCGACAGTGCGCCTTCCTCGACTCGAACCAGGCGATCCTCGAAACCCGCATCGGGAATGGCTGCGTGGTCGAGGCACACGGCGACCTGCGTCCGGAGCACGTCCTGCTCGCAGACCCCCCGGCGGTGATCGACTGTCTCGAGTTCG
>JAGOXN010000333.1 GCA_018059685.1 Steroidobacteraceae bacterium
GCTTTGTACAGGCCCTGATTCCGAAGGGCAGCGATCCCGAGGCGCTCGCATCCAAGCGGGCACCAACGTCGGCACCGAATGCTGGCCCAGCGGCTACATCGCATCAGCGGCCGGCCGGTGACGCTGTGCTTGAACTCGCTTGCGCAGCCGTTCAGCGCGCTCGCGACTGGATCGCCATCAATGCGCTCATCCTCGACACCGAAACCACGGGCCTGGGAGAGGACGCCGAGGTGGTCGAGCTCGCCGTGATCGACTGCACCGGGGCAGTGCTGCTCGACACGCTGGTGCGCCCGAGCGCACCGATCCCTGCAGAGGCCGCGGCGATCAGTGGCATCACCGATGCGATGCTTGAGGGCGCTCCAACGTGGACACAAATCGCCGACACCTTTCGTGCGCTGTCCGCCGGGCGGACGCTGGTCGCGTACAACGCGGCATTCGACACCCGCGTGCTCGAGCAGACAGGGCGCCGTTACGCGCTCCCGGCGCTCGATCAGATCGCAGGAGTCGGTTGTGCGATGCAGGCCTACGCAGATTTTTATGGCGAGTGGAGCGAGGAACATGGGCGCTTTCGATGGCAGAAGCTCTCGGCTGCCGCCCGACAGATGGGCGTACCGGTCGAGGGTGCGCACCGCGCCCTGACGGACTGCATCAGCACGCTCGGGGTGATCAGAAGCATGGCTGACGACCGCGGGGCAGGGGACATGTCCTCTGCTGCGGTCGCTACCGTCCTTCCCGTCTCGCCTTCCTGAACTCCCACGGCGCGACTGGCGCTGGATCGCCCCACAGGCCGACCCTGTTCACGCGCGCACGCGCTTCCGCTTGCGCGTAGCGCGCTTGATCCGCTGGCCGCTGATCTCTTTGATATGCCTTGTAGTGCCAGGCCATCCCCGCTTCGATCTGAGCGAGGTTGGCGTCGGTGCCATCAACCTCGAGTTTGCAGAGAGGACGCTTGTACCGGTCGGTCTTAGGGCAGTCCGCGGTCACATCCCGGCCGAACACCTGCAGTCCGAGGTTCAGCCGTGCACGGTTCCCGAATGCCTGCCGCTTCTCGGGCGCATCGATTCCGATCAGACGAATCTTGTGCTGTCGCAGGTCAGCGTCGAGCAGGGTGACGGTGTCGCCGTCGGCGATCGAGACGATACGGCCGGTGAGCGTTTCCGCGATTACGCTTTGTACGCTTAGAAGGAGGAATGCTGCGATCACCAGCTTTACGGGTGGGTTGGTGCCCATTTCATAACCATTCGAACCGATGGGCCCGGCATTCTGCCCCATCCACGAGACCCTTCCGGCACCGATCTGGCCCGTTCCGGGAAAATGGCAGGAAGCCCGTTTCCGTGCTGTGCATGAAGATCAGTAGGCCGCAGATCAGCACGCTCCAGCGCGCCCAGGCGTGCGGTCACGTAGTACTGCGAAGAAGATAAAAGCGATATCTAAAAAGTATCGAAACGATATCTGACGGATTTCAGATAAACATCATATATATAGTAAAAAGTCAGTTTCCACTGTAAGTGGGGTGGCCTTGGAGGTCGGAGTCGATCGCGGCAATGCCCCGCAATGGGGTTCTATGCCGGGATCCGCTTGAACTTCCCGACCACCACACCCCAGATCTCCAGTGCGTTGCCGTCGCGGAGCTCGAGCGGGGGATAAACGGGGTTTGCCGCCAGGAGCGCGACTTTGTCGCGGCCGCGGTGGAGCCGCTTCACCAGTCGCTCGCCGTTCACGAAAGCGACGACGATGTGACCGTGCGCCGGCTCGATGCTGCGATCGACGACCAGGATGTCGCCGTCGACGATGTCCGCGTCCTCCATCGAATCGCCTTTGACCGTGAAGAAGAAGGTCGAGACGGGATTGCGCACCAGGTAATCGTTGATGTCGAGGCGCTTGTCGGCGTAGTCCTCGGCCGGCGACGGGAACCCGGCCGATACGGGTGTGATGCCCAGCGGGATCAGCACCAGGGGTGGGTTGACCGCAGCCCAGTTGAGATCGGGCTGGGCGAGCAGTGCGTCGGGTGGCGGTGGTGCGGTCATCGATGTCACCGTGCAAGGACGATCGGAAGATCGGTCCATGATGTGGTGTAGGCCGGGCTCAGGCGTTCGCGCCGCATTTGCCAGGATTGCTTGCGGCCGGCGGTTGCGGCTCGCAGCGTGCCGCGCCCCCATTTTCGGTTGATCGCATCCATGGCGTGCATTGCTGCCTGCCGGCGCTCGTCTTGGGCGGTGTCGTCGAATAGACCGCACTGGCGGGCGCTGGCGGCCCTGAGCTCGGAGAGCATCACGCCCGCCTTGTGATAGGCGAGGCCCGGGCGGTAGATCTGCTCGAGCACGCCAGCGGCGACCGCTACCAGGTCGAGCGTGTCAGCGGTGGGGCTAGCCAGCGGCACGGTGACCGTGCGCTGGTACTGCGGCGAGGTGGGTTTGAAGGGGTTGGTGCGGATCATGACCGTTACCGCGCCAGCCTCGTCGCCCTGCGCGCGGAGCTTCTCCGCGGCGCGGCTGATGTGGTGAGCGATGGCCTCGCGCAGCTCGACCAGGTGGAAAACGGCGCTGCCGAATGATCGGCTGGCCATGATCTGCTTTTTCGGGGGCGCGACGGTTTCCAGATCCAGGCACGCGGTGCCGTTGAGCTCGCGCACCGTCCGCTCGAGCACGACCGAGAAGTGCCGCCGGATCCACTCCGGATCGGCCGTGCGCAGGCCCTCGACCGTTTCGATCCCCAGCTCGGCCAGTCTGGCGGTGATGCGGCCGCCAACGCCCCAGACTTCATTCACCGCGGTTGCGCTGAAGAGCTGTCCGCGGGTGGCTTCGTCCAGGGTGCCGATGTGGCAGACGCCATCGAAGATCGGCCGCTTTTTGGCGAAGTGGTTGGCCAGCTTGGATAGCGTTTTTGTCGGCCCAATGCCGACGCAGACCGGCAGGCCGACCCAGCGCGCGACGCGCTGGCGGATGTCCTGGCCGTAGGCGACCAGGTCGCGCTGCGCGAAGCCGCTCAGGTCGAGGAAGGACTCGTCGATGCTGTAGACCTCAAGCTCGGGCGTGAAGTCGCTCAGGACCTCGACGACCCGATTACTCATGTCGGCATACAGAGCGTAGTTCGAGGACAGGGCGACGACGCCGTGCGCTTCGACCTGCTCGGCGATCTTGAACCAGGGCACGCCCATCGCAATCCCGAGCGCTTTCGCCTCGGCCGATCGCGCGACGACGCAGCCGTCGTTGTTCGAGAGCACCACGACCGGGCGGGTGGCCAGCTTGGGGGCGAAGAGCTTTTCGCAGGAGGCGTAGAAGTTGTTGCAGTCGACTAGGGCGAAAAGCAGGGTAGGGGGCATGGGGGGTTATCCTCTTGAACTGTATTTTTGTACAGTTTAAAGAGTCAGGCAAGGGCCACGGCGTTGCCTTTAGCCGCTTACCTTCGTCGCGACTGAAATGGCGGTCGGTGACACGAGTGTTGGGTCTACCCCGAGTACGCGCGCGAGCACAGTTAGCGGACCGGTGGCGCTACCGGAAAGCGCAAGCCAGTGCCCGAGGTGCGGCGCTGTTCGTCAGAGTAGGGCGCCCGAGAGCGCC
>JAGOXN010000057.1 GCA_018059685.1 Steroidobacteraceae bacterium
TCGAGGCTCGTGTCGTAGCCACGATTGGGCAGGGTCTTGGCGAGGATGCGCGACACCCTGAACGCCAGCGGGCCGAGGAAGGTGCGCGGAGCGGGCGACCACCAGAGGATCGGCTGTCCGGCCGAAAACCACGGGAAGATGCCCCGGCGGTAGGCCTCGAGCAGCCGCGGGACGGACAGGTCGCCGCCGGCGCACAGCAGGCCGTCCGGCTCGCGCAGCGCGCTTTCCACGGGCGGGAAGGCCTCCGGCGGATCATCCTCCGCGAGCCAGGGGATCATGCGTGCGGGCCGCGCGGGAAGGGCAGGTGCGAGCTGACCGCCGCGACATAGTCGTCGACCGCCGCGCGTTCACGCTCGAGGTGGCGTCCGATCGCCGCCGCGAATCCAGGGTGTGCGAGCCAGTGCGCCGAGTGCGTGAGCGTGGGCTCGAACCCGCGCGCGAGCTTGTGCTCGCCATGCGTGCCCGGGTCGAAGCTCGCGAGGCCGTGCTCGATGCAGTACTCGATCCCCTGGTAGTAGCAGGCCTCGAAGTGCAGGCAGTCGACGTGCTCCCGGGCGCCCCAGTAGCGCCCATGGAGCGAGCTGCCGCCCTGGAAGAAGACCGCCGCCGCGAGCGGCTCGCCATGGCGTTCCGCCAGCTTCACCATGATGGCCCCGGGCATCCGGCGGGCGATGAGGTCGAGGAACCCGGCGCTCAGGTAATGGGCATTGCCGTGGCGCAGGAACGTGTGCTCGGAGAAGGCGAAGATGGTCTCCCACAGCGCAGCGTCGATTTCCGCGCCCCGGAGCGTGCGGAACCCGATCCCCTGCTCGAGGATGCGTCGTCGCTCGCGTCGTGCCTTCTTGCGTTTCTCCGCGCGGAAGCGCTCGAGGAAATCCGCGAAGTCGCGGTAGCCGCGATTGACCCAGACGAACCGGCAGTCGTGGCGGCGCATGAACCCCGCCCCTTCGAGCGCGGCCTGGTCCCCGGGCAAGGTGAAGTTCACGTGCGCTCCGGAAAGCTGGCCCTGTCGCGCGGATTCCCGCAGCAACCGCGCCAGCGCGTCACGCACTGCGGAGCCGGTTGCCGCACCCACCAGCAGTCGCGGTCCGGTGACGGGCGTGAAGGGGATGGCCGACAGCTGCTTGGGGTAGTAGCCGAGGCCCGCACGGGCGTAGGACTGCGCCCAGCTCCAGTCGAAGACGAATTCACCCCAGGAGTGCAGCTTCAGGTATTGCGGCACGGCGCCGACGATGCGCCCGCCCGCATCGCGCGCCACGAGGTGGTGCGGATGCCAGCCCGTGTCACCGCCGACGCAGCCCGAGGACTCGAGTGCCTCGAGGAATGCGTGGCGCAGGAACGGGTTGCCCGTCGGGTCCAGTGCATCCCACGCCTCGGCGGGGATGTCCGCCATGCGCCCGACGATCTCCGCCTGCAAGCGCATCGGGGCGTGCAGGGCTGCGGTCAGTGCGCGCCGGCGTCCAGCTGCTCGAGGTACTTGTCGGCGTCGAGCGCCGCCATGCAGCCGGTGCCGGCCGAGGTGACGGCCTGCCGGTAGACGTGGTCGGCGACGTCGCCCGCCGCGAAGACGCCCGGCACGCTGGTCGAAGTCGCGTTGCCGTCCGTGCCGGAGCGCACGGTGATGTAGCCGCCCTGCATGTCGAGCTGGCCCGCGAAGATCTGCGTGTTGGGCGTGTGTCCCACCGCGATGAATACGCCGGCCACTGCGACGTCGCGTGTTCCAGAGCCGTCGGTCGCCTCGACGCGCACGCCCGTGACGCCCGAGTCGTCGCCGAGCACGTCGAGGACGGTGTGGTTCCACAGGATGTCGACGGCTCCTGCGCGCTGCCGCTCGAACAGCTGGTCCTGCAGGATCTTCTCCGCACGCAGCCTGTCGCGACGGTGTATGAGCGTCACGTGCGAGGCGATGTTGGACAGGTAGAGCGCCTCCTCGACGGCGGTATTGCCGCCGCCGACCACCGCCACGCGCTGACCCCGGAAGAAGAAGCCGTCGCAGGTCGCGCAGGCCGACACGCCGCGTCCGCGAAAAGCCTGCTCGGACTCGAGCCCGAGGTATTGCGCGCTCGCCCCGGTCGCGATGACGAGCGCGTCGCAGGTGTAGTCGCCTCTATCGCCCTTGAGGAGCAGCGGACGGCGACTGAAGTCCACTTCGTTCACGTGGTCCAGGAGGATTTCCGTGTGGAAGCGCTCCGCGTGCTGGCGCATGCGCTCCATGAGGCCGGGGCCGGTGAGGCCGTGTACGTCGCCCGGCCAGTTGTCGACCTCGGTCGTCGTCATGAGCTGGCCGCCCTGTTCCATGCCGGTAATGAGCAGTGGTTGCCGGTTGGCGCGCGCCGCATAGACGGCGGCGGCGTACCCGGCGGGGCCCGAGCCGAGGATGATCAGCCGCGAGTGACGGGGACCGCTCATGTATACTGCCTCGCTCGATTGCGCGTCGCGTCCGGGTAGGGCGCGGCATGGTAAGCAACTACCCGCCGGACGGCAAAGCGCCCGTGGCGCACCCCTTGCCGGTCTCCCGGACCGTGCTTGTGGTGATGCGCGCGACAGCCATATACTCTTTGCAAATTCATTGGCTTACGATGAAGTTTTGAGCTTTCAGGTGATTATTGGTGGCTAGGGTGGCGAGGACCGAATCGAAGCGCGAGGCGACCGCAACGGCGGCCAATGTCGCCCGCGGGCTGCGCGAGAGCGCGCTGTGGATCTTCGGCGCACTCGGTCTCATCCTGTTCGTGGCGCTCGCGAGCTACGACCGTGCCGACCCGGCGTTTTCCTCGACCGGCCAGCCGGGTCCGGTCACGAACCTGATCGGTCCCTTCGGCGCGTGGCTGTCCGACCTGTTCTTCGTGCTGTTCGGCCTGCCGGCCTACCTCTTCCCGGTGCTGCTCGGCTACGCCGGCTGGTCGATCTTCCAGGACCGGCGCAGCGGCGAGCCGGTCAACCGGCGCACGCTCGGCCTGCGGAGCCTGGGCTTCGTGCTCGCGCTTGCAAGCAGCTGCGGGCTCGCCACGCTGCATTTCTCGGACGGCGCGTTCCCGAACTCCGCCGGCGGTCTGCTCGGCGTGCTGGTGGGTGAGGGCCTCGCGCATGCGCTGCGGTTCCTCGGCGCGACGCTGCTGCTGCTCGCGGTCTGGCTCGGCTCCGTGTCGCTCTTCAGCGGGATCTCGTGGCTCGAGGTGATGGACCGCATCGGCGAGGGCGTGCTCGCGGCCGTCGCCTGGATGAAGGAGCGCGCGTCGACGGCACGTGACGTCAAAGCCGGCCGCGAGGTGAAGCAGGCTCGCCAGGAGGTCGTGCGCGAGGAGCAGAAGCGCGTCGCCGAGCGCAAGCCGCCGAAGATCGAGCCCGCCGTACCCAAGGTCGAAAAAAGCGAACGCGTCGAGAAGGAGCGGCAGGTCGCGATGTTCGAACGGCCGGGATCGACCGAACTCCCGGCGCTTTCGCTGCTCGACGACCCGCCGCCGCGGCATGGCGGTTACTCGGCCGAGGCGCTCGAGGCCATGTCGCGCCTCGTGGAACTGAAGCTGCGCGATTTCGGCGTCGAAGCCGAGGTCGTCGAGGTGCACCCGGGCCCCGTCATCACGCGCTTCGAGTTGCGACCGGCGCCGGGCGTCAAGGTGGCGCAGATCTCGAACCTCGCCAAGGACCTCGCGCGCTCGCTCTCGGCGGTGAGCGTGCGCGTGGTCGAGGTCATCCCGGGCAAGTCGACCATGGGGCTCGAGATCCCGAACGAGACGCGCGAGATCGTCACGCTCGGCGAGATCATCAAGTCGAAGGCCTACGACGAGCTCGCCTCGTCGCTCGTGCTGGTGCTCGGCAAGGACATCGGCGGTCACCCCGTCGTGGCCGATCTCGGGCGGATGCCGCACCTGCTGGTGGGCGGCACGACCGGTTCGGGCAAGTCGACCGCCGTGAACGCGATGGTGCTCTCCCTGCTCTACAAGTCCTCGGCGGAGCAGGTGCGTCTGATCATGATCGACCCGAAGATGCTGGAACTCTCGGTCTACGAGGGCATCCCGCACCTGCTGGCGCCGGTCGTCACCGACATGAAGCAGGCCGCCAACGCGCTGCGCTGGTGCGTGGCCGAGATGGAGCGGCGCTACCAGCTCATGGCGGCCGTTGGCGTGCGCAATCTCGCGGGATTCAACCGCAAGGTGAAGGAGGCAGCCGAGGCCGGCAAGCCGCTGCGCGATCCGCTCGAGATGAAGCGGCTGCCGCCCGGCGGCGACCCCGACTCCGTGCCCCTGCTCGACACGCTGCCCTTCATCGTGGTGATCGTCGATGAGCTCGCCGATCTCATGATGATCGTCGGCAAGAAGGTCGAGGAACTGATCGCGCGGCTCGCGCAGAAGGCGCGTGCCTCGGGCATCCACCTGATCCTCGCCACGCAGCGGCCGTCGGTCGACGTCATCACCGGACTCATCAAGGCGAACATCCCGACACGCATCGCGTTCCAGGTGTCGGCCAAGGTCGATTCGCGCACCATCCTCGACCAGAGCGGCGCGGAGGCGCTGCTCGGGCACGGCGACATGCTGTTCCTGCAGCCCGGCACCTCGTTGCCGGTGCGCGTGCACGGTGCATTCGTCTCCGACCAGGAAGTGCACCGCGTCGTGGGCAAGCTCAAGGTGATGAGTCCGCCCGTGTACCTGGACGAGATCCTGGACGGCCCGTCGACGCCGATCCCGGGGCTGCCCGGAGAAACCGGTGCGAACGGCGAGGAGGGCGGCGGCGACCCCGAGCAGGACCCGCTCTACGACGAGGCCGTGCGCATCGTCACCGAGAGCCGCAAGGCCTCGATCTCCGGCGTGCAGCGCCGGCTCAAGATCGGCTACAACCGTGCCGCGCGCATGATCGAGGCCATGGAGGCCGCGGGCCTCGTGGGTCCATTGCAGTCGAACGGCAGCCGCGAGGTGCTCGCGCCGCCGCCGCCCGAGGCGGATTGAGCACCACCGTGCGACTGCGGTGCCTGGTTCGCGGTTTGCTCGCCGGCCTGCTCCTGCTGGCTGGACTGCCGGTGCGTGCCACGGACGACGCGGTCGCTCGCGTCGATGGCTACCTCGGGGCGCTCAGGACGTTTTCGGCGGAGTTCGTCCAGGTGGTACGCGACCGCGACGGGCAGATCGTCGACCGTTCGACGGGCACATTGTCGCTCGCGCGGCCGGACCGGTTCCGCTGGGACTATCGCGACCCGTATGTGCAGACGATCGTCGCCGACGGCCGCAAGCTCTGGCTGTACGATGCCGATCTCGAGCAGGTCACCGTGCGTGACCTCGAGGCAGGCCTCGGCGCGACGCCCGCAATGCTGTTGTCCGGCACCGGCCGGGTCGGCGACGCGTTCGAGTCCGCGGGCATCGAGCGTGACGGCCCAAGGACCTGGTTTCGCCTGAAGCCGAAGGCGAGCGGCTCGGATTTCGAGCTGGTGAGCCTCGCGTTCGATGGCTCCGGCGTGCTCTCTGCAATGGAACTGCGGGACAAGCTCGGGCAGGGAACACAGATCGAGTTCAGCGAGGCGCGACGCAACGTGGACCTCGCTCCCGGACTGTTCCGATTCGTGCCGCCGCCTGGCGCGGACGTGATCGGGCAGGCCGACCCGTGAGGTCGTCCGTGCTGACGCTGGCCTACAGGCGCTGGTGGGTGCTCGCGAGCGTGGCGCTCGTGCTGTTCGTGGTCTACGGCAGCCTGAGCGCGCCAGGGCCGACGCCGCTGCCCGGCGGCGTCGACAAGGTGGAGCACTTCGTTGCGTACCTGTTCCTGGCCGTCTGGTTCACCGGCCTCTACCCGCGCGAGCGCTACTGGCCCCTCGCGCTTGCCTTGGCCGGCCTCGGCCTGGCGATGGAACTGCTGCAGTACGCGATGCACCTCGGGCGCGACGCGGCCCCGCTCGACATGGCTGCGAACGTGGCCGGTGTCGCGGCTGGGGTGGCGCTCGCCTTGGTCGTGACCGGCGGCTGGGCGCAGAAGGTCGAGGCATGGCTCGCGCGTCGCTGAGCGTCGGCCCGCCGGATGCGGGCTGGCGTCCGCTCGCCGACCGGATGCGTCCGGCGAGCCTCGACGAGTTCGTGGGGCAGGCGCACCTGCTCGCACCGGGCAAGCCGCTGCGGCGACTGCTCGAGGGGCGCAGCCTGCATTCGATGATCCTTTGGGGCCCGCCAGGCACGGGAAAGACCACGCTCGCGCGGCTCGTGGCGAGGACCTGCGACGCGGAATTCGTCGCCCTGTCGGCGGTGATGGCGGGCGTCAAGGACGTGCGCGCGGCCGTGGAGCGCGCGCAGGATCTGAAGCGGAACCCGGGACGGCAGACCGTGCTGTTCCTGGACGAGGTGCACCGTTTCAACAAGTCGCAGCAGGACGCGTTCCTGCCCTACGTCGAGGACGGCACCGTGTGCTTCATCGGCGCCACGACCGAGAACCCGTCGTTCGAGATCAATTCCGCGCTGCTGTCACGCGCCCGGGTGTACGTGCTGCGCGCGCTGTCGGCGGATGACGTGAAGCGGGTCATCGATCGTGCGCTCGCGCGCGATGCGGACGGGAATGACGGGAGCGTCGTGCTCGAATCCGACGCGCGCGAGACGCTCGCCCGGGCGGCCGACGGTGATGCGCGACGCGCGCTCAATCTGCTCGAAATCGCGCTCGACCTTGCGCGCACGGGTGACGGCGTGATCAGCGAGGCGGTCGCGGCCGAAGTGTCCTCGGGCGGCTACCGTCGCTTCGACAAGAAAGGCGAGCAGTTCTACGACCAGATCTCCGCGCTGCACAAGGCCGTGCGCGGGTCGGATCCAGACGCCTCGCTCTACTGGCTGTGCCGGATGCTCGATGGCGGCTGCGATCCGCGCTACGTGGCGCGGCGCGTGCTGCGCATGGCGTCCGAGGACATCGGCAATGCCGACCCGCGCGCACTCGCGCTCGCGCTGCAGGCCTGCGAGACCTACGAGCGCCTCGGCAGTCCCGAAGGCGAACTCGCCATCGCGCAGGCCGTGGTGTTCATGGCCTGCGCCGCGAAGAGCAACGCCGTGTACGTCGCCTTCGGTGCGGCGCTGGAGGACGCGAAGGCCCTCGGCACGCTCGAGGTGCCGCTGCGCCTGCGCAATGCACCGACCGGCCTCATGAAGGGTCTGGGCTACGGCAAGGGCTACCGCTATGCCCACGACGAGCCGGATGCCTGTGCGGCCGGCGAGAAGTACTTCCCGGACGAAATGGAACCGCGCCAGTACTACCAGCCGGTCGAGCGCGGCCTCGAGATCAGGATCCGCGAGGCCCTCGCCCGCCAGCGGAAATAGGGGACATTCTCCTTTTCGGCCCCGCCGTCGTTTCGCCCGAAGGACCCATGCCACCATGCTCGACGCCAAGCTTCTCCGTAGCGATCCCGACGCCGTCGCCCGAAACCTCGCGCGGCGAGGGTTCGTGCTCGACGTCGCCCGGTTCCGCGCGCTCGAGGAGCGGCGCAAGGCGGCCCAGGTCGCGGCCGACGAAGTTCGAGGGGCGCGTAATGCGCATGCGAAAACAGTCGGCAAGGCCAAGGCTCAGGGCCAGGACATCGCGTCGCTGGTAGCGGAGGGCGAGGCACTCGCGCGCAGGCTCGAGGCACTGGAGGCGGAGCAGACCGCAGTGCAGGCGGAATTCGACGAGGTCGTACTCGGCCTGCCCAACACCCTGCACGAGAGCGTCCCGGACGGGCGCGACGAGACCGCGAACGTCGAACTGCGCCGCTGGGGCAGCCCGCGCGAATTCAGTTTCACGCCGCTCGATCACGTCGCGATCGGCGAGAAGCTCGGGCTCATCGACTTCGAGGCCGCCGGGCGCATCTCCGGCGCACGCTTCGTCGTGCTGAAGGGCGGCGTCGCGCGCCTGCATCGCGCGCTCATCCAGTACATGCTCGACACGCACACCTCGCGGCACGGCTACACGGAGGTCTACGCGCCGTACCTCGTCGCACGCCAGGCGCTCGTCGGCACGGGGCAGTTGCCGAAATTCGAGGCCGATCTCTTCAGGGTGGCGTCCGGCGACCAGGACCTCTTCCTGATCCCGACCGCCGAGGTGCCGGTGACGAATCTCGTGCGGGAATCGATCCTCGAGGCGGGCACGCTGCCGCGCCGCTACGTGGCGCACACGCCGTGCTTCCGCAGCGAGGCCGGATCCTACGGCAAGGACACGCGCGGCATGATCCGCCAGCACCAGTTCGAGAAAGTCGAGCTGGTGCAGATCGTGCGCCCGGAGGACTCGTACGCGGCGCTCGAGGAACTGACGGGCCACGCCGAACGGGTTCTGCAGGGGCTCGGGTTGCCCTATCGGGTCGTGGCGCTCTGCGCTGGCGACGTCAGCTTCGGGAGCGCGAAGACCTACGACCTCGAGGTGTGGTTGCCCGGCCAGCAGACGTACCGGGAGATCTCCTCCTGCAGCAATTGCGAGGCGTTCCAGGCGCGACGCATGCAGGCGCGCTGGCGCAATCCGTCGGCCGGCAAGCCGGAGCCGGTGCACACGCTGAACGGCTCCGGCGTGGCGGTTGGCCGTGCGCTCGTCGCCGTGCTCGAGAACTACCAGCAGGCGGATGGCAGCGTCGTGGTGCCCGAGGCGTTGCGGCCGTACATGGGCGGTGCGGAGCTCATTCGCGGATAGCCTACAATTCGCGCCACGGAGAGGTGGCAGAGCGGTTGATTGCACCGGTCTTGAAAACCGGCGTCCCCGCAAGGGGACCGTGGGTTCGAATCCCACCCTCTCCGCCAACAGGCAGCACCCGACTTGACCCCGCGGGGGCGCTCCACTATCAAGGCACGGATGCTGCGAGAAACACGTGACGACGTGTCCGCGGCGATGCCGTCGCACGGTCGACCCCCGGACGTGAATGAAAGCGAGCAGGTGAAGCCATGACCCTACGCATCGTGCAATGGACCACCGGCGTGGTAGGACGACCCGCCGTCCGCGCCATCGTCGGTTACCCCGGCATGGAACTGGTGGGCTGTTACTGCCACTCGGCGGACAAGGTCGGCCGCGACGTCGGCGAGTTGTGCGGGCTGCCGCCGCTGGGGGTGAAGGCGACCCAGGACATCGATGCACTGCTGGCGCTGAAACCGGACTGCGTTTCCTACATGCCGCTGTTTCCCGATGTCGACCACATGGTGCGCATCCTGGAATCCGGCTGCAACATCGTTTCGACCGCCTACTTCATTACCGGCAGCATGTTCGGCGCACAGAACCTGGCGCGGCTCGAGGCTGCTGCCGCCAAAGGCAATGCTTCGATTTACGGCTCCGGCGTCAATCCCGGCATCATCCACGTCATCGCGCTGGTCGCGAGCGCCGGCTGCGCCCGCATCGACAAGATCTCCGTGCTGGAATCGGTGGACGCCACCGCCTACGCTTCCGCCGGCACGTGGGAGGCGATCGGTTTCGGCCGGTCGGTCGATGATCCCGACGCGCCAGCGCTGGCGGAACGTGCCATGCCGTCCTTCAAGGAAGCCGTGGCGATGATGGCCTCGGCTCTCAGGATTCCGGTGGAGGAAATCCGCTACGACGTGGAGTACGCCGCGGCCACGGAAGACGTGGATCTCGGTTACATGCGCATCGGCAAGGGCTGCATCAGCGGGCTGCGCTGCTGCTGGTCGGCCCGCGTGAACGGCCGCGCGGTGGTCGAACTCAAGATCGCGTGGAAGCTGGGCAACAAGCTCTCACCGGACTGGCCGGTGGAGGAGGGCTGGGTGGTGGAGATCGAGGGCAACCCGCCGCTGCGCTGCGTGTACCAGCCTCGCCGTGGCAGTGAGTTCGACCCGGGCGTGATGACGGCGATGCCCGCCGTGCATGCAATTCCCGCGGTCTGCGCGGCGCCGGCCGGCATCGTCACCGCGGACCGACTGCCACTCGTCACCGGCGCGCTGGCGATGAACCCGGGCAAGATTCCGGGAGGCTCCCGATAACGGCCATGCGCCTGGCTGCGACGGGCCTCGAGATCGACGGCAACGGCCTGCTGCATCGCCTGTCGGGCTTTGCCGACAGCGTGCTGCGCGGCGTCGGTCAGGTGATGTTGCAGAACAACAGCTACGCAGGTCTGCTGTTCATCATCGGGATTGGCTGGAACTCGCTGCTGTTCGCCGTGGCGGTGCTCGTGGGGACGGCGGTGAGCACGCTCACTGCCATGCAGCTCGGCGCCGATCGCGCGCTCGTGCGCAGTGGGCTGTTCGGATTCAACGGCGGTCTCGTCGCCATTGCCCTGCTTTACTTCCTGCAACCGGATGCACTGACCTGGGCCTGCATCATTCTTGCCTCCGCGTGTTCGACGATCGTCATGGCGGCCATGCTGGCCGCCTTCGAAGTCTGGCGGTTGCCGGTCCTGACGGCGCCGTTTGTCCTGACCTCGCTCTGCTTCTTCCTCGCGACAGCACGCCTTGGGCGCCTGGAGTCCACGGGCCTCCTGCCTACGGCGGGCCTTCCCAGGGCGGCGGCTGTCGAGGGTGTGGTGACGGCAGCGACGGTCTGGCAAGGCGTGTTCAACGGC
The DNA here is from genome assembly GCA_018059685.1 of Steroidobacteraceae bacterium. Lineage (GTDB taxonomy): Bacteria > Pseudomonadota > Gammaproteobacteria > Steroidobacterales > Steroidobacteraceae > RPQJ01. Next base: position 10,481 of record JAGOXN010000057.1, read on the forward strand.
ATTGCGCAGGTCTTCTTCCAGGGCAACGTCCTGACCGGCATGCTGTTCGCAGCCGGCCTGCTGGTGGCCTCGCGCAGGGCTTTCGTGGCCGCGCTGGCGGGCTCGCTTGCCGGGTTGCTGGTCGCGTGGGGCATGGGCGCGGCGGAGCCGGCCATTCGCGCCGGCGCGTTCGGGTTCAACAGCGTGCTGGCCGCCATCGCGCTTGCGGGTGTCTTCCTCGCACCTGATCGGACGACAATCGCCTATGTGCTGCTCGCGGCGGTTGCTACTCCCTTCGTGGTCGCAGCGGCCGCGGCCGCCCTGGAACCACTCGGCTTGCCCGCGCTGACGTTACCCTTCGTCCTCGTCACATGGACGTTCCTGTTTGCGAGCCGCCACTTCCCGGGGCTTCATACCTCGGGAACCTGATCGTGACGGGGCGCAGGCAGGGAGATCGTCCCCACCAGCCGTGGACTGAACGGTCCGGAGTGCAGCGCACGGTCCGTGCGCGTCAGGTCCCGTCAACCGAGTTCGCCGAGGTCGGCGGGGGCCAGCTTGCGGACGCGGTGGACCTTCATGAACCAGACGAACGGCAGTGCGACGAGCGTCGCGACGGCGATGAGATGGAAGGTGTTGGAGAAGGCGATGGCCGCGGCCTGCCGGCCGACCTCCGCCACGAGGCCGGCGGTTTCGGCATTGGCGCCTGGGGCACCGCCGAGCGCCTGCAGGCGATCGTAGTCATAGGGCGTGAAATGCTCGACCAGGTAGCTCTGGTTCACCTGGGTCGAGCGCGCGAGCGCGGCGACCGCGAGCGAGATACCGATCGACGACCCGATGCTGCGCGAGAGGGTGAGGAGGACGCCTCCCTCGGCACGCTGGTCCAGCCGCAGCGTGGCGTAAGCCACCACCGACAAGGGTGGGAGGATCATGGGTACGCCGAAGCCCTGCATGAATCCCACGAACATCACCTGCCCGGTCGGCGAGTCGAGCGACAGGCCGCCGAGCAGCACCAGCGAGCCGGCGGCGGCGAGCACGCCGCTCGCCAGCAGGTAGCGCGGATCGATGCGGTCGATCACCCAGCCTGCGATCATCACGGCGAGGATCGCCGCGAGGCCGCGTACGGCGAGCAGGGTACCGGCCTGCGCGGGCGTATAGCCCTGCAGCGACTGCAGGAACGACGGCAGCAGCACGCTCGGGCTCAACAGCGAGAGCCCGATGATGAACATGAGCGCGACGGATGCAGAGA
>JAGOXN010000334.1 GCA_018059685.1 Steroidobacteraceae bacterium
GCCGATAGCCTGACGTGCTCAGCGGGTACTCGAGCGTCGCGGGCCAGCCGCTGCTCGCGGAGTAGGTCTGGTTGATCGTGTGGGCCGTGCCGTCCACCGTCACCTGTTGCTGCGCCGGACGGCCCAGGCTGTCGTAGACGTAGCTCTCGGCGTAGCCGCCCGGGCTCGAAATCGAGGCGAGCCGGCCGAGGTTCTTCGCGGTCGCCGAGGTGCCCCAGATCCACGTCGTCGTGCCTTCGGGCTCCACCCGGGTCAGCGGACGGCCCAGCTTGTCGTACGTAAAGCTGAGCGACTGGCTCTTGGCGTCGGTCTGGCTCGCGAGTTCCCCGAACGCATTAGGCACGTAACTCCAGTTGCCCGCGTCGGGGTCGCTCGTCGCGGTGACGAACCCGCGCAGGTTGTAGCTCCAGCTCGTCACGTTGCCTGCCGCATCGGTCACCGCCGCCGGTTCGCCGAACGGACGGTACGTGTACAGCGTCGTACCGCCCGGGCTCGGGTCGATCACCTTGCGCAGACGGCCGAGCACGTCGGTGACCCGCGTCGTGGCATAGCCGCGCGGATCAGTCGTGCGGGTATCGCGGCCTTCGTAGGCGATGGTGCGAATCCGCCCCGAGGGCTGTGCGGCGCTCACCGGGGCGTTCTCCTGCGTCACCCGTCCGAGCAGATCGTACGAGAGACTGCTCCAGTACGTCGCCCCCGCAGCGAAGCGCGGCTGGCTGCGCTGGGTGATCCGGCCGAAGGCGTCGTACTGCTGCTCGATCATCGCGGCGCCGCTCTCGAGCGTGTCCCGATGCGCGAACCGTACCCGCCCGACGCCGTCGAAGAAGTCCTCGTCCGTGCGCAGCACCGCATCGGACGTGTCGCGCGCCGTACGGGTCACCTTGAGCGCCAGGGCCGAACCCTTGCCGCAGTAGCCATTGCCTGCATTACACGCGATCAGCGCCGTGCGCACGGCCGTGCCGTCGGGCTGTGCCTCGCGAACGAGGCGTCCGAATCCATCGTACTGGTAGCTGACCGCGAGTCCGTTCGGATCCGTGCGCGAGGTCGGTACGCCGAGGGCGTAGTCATGCGCAATGGTCGACGCCTGACCGAGCGGATTCGTCTCGGTCTCAGGGAGCTGGCAGCGGCTGCCGAAGTTGAGCGAGGTCGTGCGCGCCGAGGACGACTGGCCGGCCGGATAGGTCGACACCGAGTTCACGTTCCCGCAAGCGTCGTAGCCGAGATCGGTGACCAGGGAAACCGTGCTGCCCGCGCCGGGCTCGATCGTCTGCTGAGTCACGCGGCACTGGGTGCCCGAGACCACCCAGCTCGCCGCGCGTGCCTCGGAGGCACCCCCGGGCTGCGTGCGCGTCTCGGTGCGGCTCACGGGCAGCGACAGGCACCAGTTCGTCTGGTCTGCAGAGAAACTCGTGGCTACGTTCTGCGTATACGAAGCGTAGTAGTCCGGCGATCCGCTGTCGTAGTCGACGATGACCGCGGAGGCGGTTGTCGTGTTGCCGAGAGTGTTGACGGTACGCGACTCGGTCGTCTGGCTGATCAACGTCCCGTTCTTGACGCCACCGATCTCGTAGCGCTGCATGACGGACGTGGGTCGATACGGCAGGTAGCGTTGGTTATTGGAGGTCGAGTCGAGCACATGCTTGTCGTAGGTGTGTGAAACGCTATCGATCAGCAGCCCCGAACCCGGCTGTCGGCTCGCTGCCGACTCGAGGGCTCCGATATAGGGGAAGTCCTGCCGATAGATCTCGGTCGTCGTGACGTTGTCGCGCAGATCCGTCATCACGCGCGACTTCATGCCGAGAAAGCCGCGACCCTGGAAATCGATCCGCCCCTCCGAGTACGCGTACTGCAGCGTATAGGCCGTGCCGCCGACGGGGCTCACCTGCACCGATCGCACCAGCGGCGACGATCCCTGGAAGTCGGCTTGTGGCGGTGCGGCGCCCGTGCCACGCGTGTACACGGTCGCATTGCTCATCGGCAGGTAGGTGAAACTCACCGCATTGCCGAAGCCGTCGGTGGCGCCGCTCAGCAACTCGCCCGGCACCCCGAGATGCGCGAGGTTCGCGCCGCCGGAACGAGCGAGGTCATCGAGGCCATCGCCGCTGAAATCAGAACTGATCCAGACGCCGCCGGCCGATGAAATGCCGGTCGTCGTGGCCGTGGTCGCCATCGCGGACCCGGTGCTGCGCAGCACCTCCCAGACGTTCGTGCCGCTGCGCGACACATAGAGGTCGTCGTAGCCGTCGCTGTCGTAGTCCGCCGCAATCAGCGGGAAGGTCACGTAACCGGCGGTCGAAGCGCCGCATCCGAGATAAAGCCCGCCCGCGCTCTGACCGTATCCGAAGCACCATTGTGCGGGTGATTGCGACGGATACGCCAGATCGGTCAACCCATCGCCGTTGAAATCCGCATACCGCGGCTGCACTCCGTACGTGGAACCGGGCAGGTTCCAGAAGAACTGGTAACCGGCGCCGGTCGACAACAGCATCTGCCATTGCGTCACCATGCACAGGCTGGACTCGTAGTCCCACTCGCAGGCATAGACGGTGAGATCCGTCATCCCATCGCCATTGAAATCGGCCCGGCGAATCGCCGAAGCGCCGACGTCCGTCTGCGATCCGAACGGGCTGCTCGGGAACTTGTAGTAAAGATTGCTCAGCGCGAGGGTCTCGGCTGCGAACCCCGTGCTGGTGTTGAGTCGAGCGTAGATCTTGGACGTACCCGTGGTCACGGCGCGCAGCAGGTCGTCCTTGCCGTCGCCGTTCATGTCCGCCACCATCCATGCGCTGCTGGCGGTATTGCTCGCGATGCCGGCTCCCGGCCCGGCATGCACCACTGTTGACTCGAATCCGTTTTGTGCGCCCCGGAGCACTCTCCACTTGCCGTCCGACCAATCCACCAGCAGGTCCATGCGATCGTCGTCATTCCAGCGCAGCGCCATGGCCTTCGAAGTGTTCGTCGCGGCCAGGCCCGTATTGATTTCGGTACCGTATCCTGCCGCACCACCGAGCCGCAGCCGCCAGGTGCCTGCGCTTGGATAGACGAGATCCTCCGCACCGTCGCCATTGGCGTCCATCGGAATCGGTACGCCTGCGATCGTGAGTGTCGACGGTGCCGCGTGTCCTGAGGTTGCCGACTGCCATGCAAGCGTCGAGGCCGGAAAGCACTCGGCTGTCGTGGCCGCGCACTCGGTGACCGTCTTGAGGCGACTGTTCGCACCGGCGCCGGTCTCATAAGTCAGCCGATACTGGCGATAGACGACATCGTCGTGCTTGAGCTCGATGCGATCGAGCAGCCGATCCTCGCGAATGCGCACGTCGCCCGGGGCGCTGGCGATCGTTCGCTCCGCGATGTCGGGGCGCGCGCTCGACTGATAGACAAAGACCACCTTGTAGCGACCGGCGCCGGCCGTGGTGCTATGCGTGTATTGGACATACGCCGGCCGAAAGCGTCTCTGGACCGTGTCGGTGTCATAGTGGAACGTCGCTGAATTCCCGGATCGATCGGCGACCTTGCTCACGCCCCAGAGTACGGGCGGCGAGGTCGAGTAGGTTC
>JAGOXN010000058.1 GCA_018059685.1 Steroidobacteraceae bacterium
CCACCTACGCGCTCGGTCGCGTGGCGCAACGCTACTACGCGGGCGGGCGCACGCTCGACGCGGCGACGCTCAAGCAGGCCTTTACCGCATTGCTCGCCGAGGCGAGGGGTCTCGCCCCTCGCTACCAGGCGGAGATCGAGCAGAAGGCCACGTCGATCGACACGCGCAGCCTCGCAGCGTTGATCAAGCAGGCGTGAGGGTTCGCAGCGGGGCGGCGGGCACCCAACCCGCGTTTGACCGCGGCGAGCTGATACAGGGGTTGGATCGGTGAACACGGATTCTCAGCGCTTCGTGGCATCGGGCGTGGTGACGCTGACGACGGACTTTGGCCTGAGGGACCCGTTCGTCGGCGTCATGAAGGGGCAGATCCTCCTCCGCCTGCCGCAGGCGAGGATCGTCGATCTCACGCACGACGTGCTGGCGCACTGGCCGGCGGAGGCAGGCTTCTGGCTCGCGCGGTCGTTCCGTTACTTCCCGCAAGGCACGGTCCACGTCGCGGTCGTCGATCCAGGCGTCGGCGGGCCGCGCGAACTCGCGGTCGTCGAGTGCGAGGGCCACGTCTTCCTCGCTCCCGACAACGGATTGCTCGGCGGCGTCGTGGAGACGGTGGCCGCCCCGGTCCTGAGGCGCGTCGAGAAGGCGGTCCTCGATCGAGTCGGCATCGGCGTGCCGAGCGCGACCTTTCACGGCCGCGACGTCTTTGCGCCGCTTGCCGCCGAACTCGCCTCCGGGCGCCTGCGGCCGGACGAACTCGGTCCAGCGGTGGACGAACTGATCCCGGGCTGGCTCGAGGAACCGGTCGTGGCCGCGGAGCACGTGACCGGCTCGATCGTGACGGTGGATCACTTTGGCAACCTCATCAGCAATATCGGCGCGAACCATCTCAGCGGTATTTCGCAACCGGCCGTGCGGGTCGGCGGCAAGGAATTCCCGTTGCTGCGCACCTACGGTGATGTACGGCCGGGCGAGTACCTGGCCCTGGTCAATTCATTCGGGGTGGTCGAGATTGCCAGGGCTGAACGCAGTGCGGCGGAAGGATTGGGGCTCGATCGCGGGGCTCCTGTCGTCATCTTTCATAAGTAGAAATAACCGTTTGATATGCAAGTACTTATTCATTGAATGAGACGTCCTTGCCGAGGAGTCGGCACGATTGGCGCCGGTCAGCTCCTACGCGCGCGGCTGCGCCTGGGGGTGCACCGCAACAAGGAACTGTTGAGAAGCCTCGCGATTCGTATATAGTTCGCAGCCCTGTGCCCGGATCGTCGGGCAGCGCGTTGAAATCTCAGGGTTTTCTCAGGGTCGTGACATGGAACGAGACGAGGAACATTTCGACCTCGACGAAGAGTTCGTGGCAGGCGCCGAGGAAGAGGATTACGACCGCTTCATCGACCGCGTGGACCGCCGCAAGCAGCCAGTCGTGAAACGCGGCAAGGCGGCGTGGAGCAAGCTCGAGGACGTGCTTGCCGAGAAGCGCCTGCAGAAGGAACTGAAGGACCAGTACGACGACGTGTGATCACCTTCATTCGCGCCCCCGGCTCCTGATCCCGGGAGCCGCTCCGGGGACCGCTCGATGACCAGCTCCTCCGAATCGCACTGGGTCGTACTCAAGTTCGGCGGCACCAGCGTCTCGAGCGTCAGTAACTGGAGGAATGTCGCTGGCGTCGTACGCGCCCGCCTCGCCGAAGGCCTGCGTCCGGTCCTGGTGCACTCCGCGCTGTCCGGCATCACCGACCGCCTCGAGCAACTGCTCGCACGGGCGCTCGACGGGGACTGGGAACCCGTCATGGAACAGATCGAGCGACGTCACCACGACCTCGCGCGTGATCTCGGCCTGCCGCCCGACCCGGATCTCGAACGTCATTTCACCGACCTGCGCCGCACCGCGTCGGGCATCCAGCTCATCGGCGAGGTGAGTGACCGGCTTCGCGCACGCGTAATGGCCACCGGCGAACTCATGGCCACGCGGCTCGGCGCGGCGTTCCTCAATTCCGAGGGCCTCGACGTACAGTGGCTCGACGCCCGCACGCTTCTCCATGCAGAAGAGCGCCCGGGCGCTTCCGAGCGCGCCAGCTACCTGTCGGCCACCTGCAGCTTCGAGCCGGACCTTCCGCTGCAACGCCGCCTCGCCGGCGGCGGGAGGGTGTTCCTCACGCAAGGGTTCATCGCGAGCGACGCGAAGGGCGACACCGTCCTGCTCGGCCGCGGCGGATCCGACACCTCGGGCAGCTACTTCGCCGCGAAGATCGGGGCCCGCTGCCTCGAGATCTGGACGGACGTGCCCGGGATGTTCACGGCGAATCCGCGCACGGTGTCGAACGCGCGCCTGCTCAAGTCGCTCGACTACGACGAGGCGCAGGAAATCGCGAGTAGCGGCGCAAAGGTGCTGCACCCGCGCTGCATCCTGCCCGCCAAGCAGTACGCCATACCGATCTCGGTGCATGCCACCCAGCTGCCGGACGTGCAGGGCACGGTGATCACCGCGACGGGCGGCGACGGCGGCGCGCGCGTCAAGGCCGTCTGCATCAAGAAGGGCATCACGCTCGTCGCGATGGAGACGCTCGGCATGTGGCACCAGGTCGGCTTCCTCGCCGATGCTTTCGCGGTGTTCAAGGAGCACGGGCTGTCGGTCGACCTGGTGTCCACCTCGGAGACGAGCGTCACCGTGTCCCTCGACCCGGCGGCGAACGCACTCGACAACCGCACGGTCGAGGCGCTGGTCACCACGCTGTCGCGCCTGTGCCGCGTGGAGGTGATCGGACCGTGCGCGGCGGTGAGCCTGGTCGGGCGCAACATCCGCGCGACGCTGCATCGCCTCGGCGACGCGCTCGAGCTCTTCGAGGAGCAGAAGATCTACCTCGTCACGCAGGCCGCCAACGACCTGAACCTGACCTTCGTCGTCGACGAGGAGCAGGGTGACCGGCTCGTGCAGCGCCTGCACGAGCTCACCGTGAAGAACGCGCCCTCGGATCGCGTGCTCGGTGCGACGTGGGAGCAGATCCACGGGATCGGCCCGGAGCCGCCGGTCGGCGGGCCTCCGTGGTGGCGGGCGCGCCGGACGGAACTCGTGCGCATCGCGCACGAGCGCAGCTGCGCCTACGTGTACGATCGGGCGACCCTCGAGCGTGCCTGCGCGCAGCTCCTCGCGCTGCGCGGCATCGGGCAGGTCTTCTACGCGGTCAAGGCCAATCCGCACCCGGAGATCCTGCAGGTCATGGGCCGCGCCGGACTCGCCTTCGAGTGCGTCTCGAAGGGCGAGGTGGCTCGCGTCCTGCAGGTGGTGCCGGACATCGACCGGCGCAAGGTGCTGTTCACGCCGAATTTCGCGCCGCGCGAGGAGTACGAGTGGGCGCTCGCGCAGGGCGTGTGGGTCACGCTCGACAACCTGCATCCGCTGCGGCATTGGGGTGAATCGTTCCGCGGCCGCGACATCCTGGTCCGCATCGACACCGGCTACGGTCGCGGTCATCACGACCACGTCCGGACGGCCGGCGTGCATTCGAAGTTTGGCGTCCCGCTCTTCGAACTCGACGAGCTCGAGCGACTTGTCGCCGGCGTGGGCGCGCGCGTCGTGGGCCTGCACGCACATACCGGCAGCGGCGTGTTCGACGTGCGCAACTGGCACGAGGTCGGCCATCTGCTGGGTGGACTGACCGAGCGCTTCGCGGATGTGCGCTGCATCGACCTCGGTGGCGGACTCGGCGTGCCCGAGAAGGCCGGCCAGGCGCCCGTCGACTTCTCCGCCCTGCAGGAGGTTCTGGACGACGTGCACGCGCGCTGGCCGAAGCCTGCGATCTGGCTCGAGCCCGGCCGCTACCTCGTGGCCCAGGCGGGCGTGCTCGTGGCCGAGGTCACCCAGCTCAAGGGCAAGGGCGCGGTCCAGTACGTCGGCGTGAGCACGGGCATGAACTCCCTGATCCGGCCGGCACTCTATGGCGCGTACCACGACATCGTGAACCTGACTCGCCTCGACGAACCGGGCAGCGAGGTCTACAACGTCGTTGGGCCGATCTGCGAGTCCGCGGACCACCTCGGGCACGAACGGCTGCTGCCGCCGACCGTGGAGGGCGACGTCCTGCTGGTTGCGAATGCGGGTGCCTATGGCCACGCGATGAGCTCGTGGTACAACCTGCGCGAGCCCGCTCGGGAAGTGGTGATCTGAGGCGGGGTGGAGGCTGCATGTTGAGGACGGGCATCGTCGGTTGGCGGGGCATGGTGGGATCGGTCCTCATGCAGCGCATGGCAGTCGAACGTGACCTCGAGCACGTGGACCCGGTGTTCTTCAGTACGTCGCAGGTCGGCGCGCCGGCGCCGGACCTGGGGCGCGGCGCCGGTGTCCTCGCGGATGCGCACGACGTCGCCGCGCTCGCGAAGTGCGACGTCGTCGTGACCTGCCAGGGCGGCGACTACACGAACGCGATCCATCCCAGGCTGCGCGCCGCGGGCTGGACCGGCTTCTGGATCGACGCGGCCTCGGCGCTGCGCATGAAGGACGACGCGGTCATCATCCTCGATCCCGTCAATCGAGGCGTCATCGACGCGGGCCTGCGCGATGGCATCCGTGACTATGTCGGTGGCAACTGCACCGTGTCGCTGATGATGATGGCGCTCGGGGGCTTGTTCCGCGCAGACCTCATCGAGTGGATGACCTCGATGACCTACCAGGCGGCCTCCGGCGCGGGTGCGCAGAACATGCGCGAGCTCGTGCAGCAGATGGGGTGCGTGCACGCCTCGGTGGCGTCGCTGCTCGACGATCCTGCCGGCGCAATCCTCGACATCGACCGTGCCGTGACCGATTCGCTGCGGTCGGCCGACCTGCCGAAGGCGCAATTCGGCGCGGCCCTCGCGGGCAGCCTGATCCCGTGGATCGACAAGGATCTCGGCAACGGCCAGAGCCGCGAGGAGTGGAAGGGGGGCGCCGAGACCAACAAGATCCTCGGGCGGAGCGCGGACCCGGTTCCGGTCGAGAGCCTTTGCGTGCGCATCGGCGCCATGCGCTGCCACAGCCAGGCGATGACCATCAAGTTGCGGCGCGACCTGCCGCTCGCGGAGATCGAACGGCTGATCGCGGGGGGCAACGACTGGGTACGGTTCGTGCCGAACACGCGCGAGGCGTCGATCCGCGAACTTGCGCCGGCGCGCGTGAGCGGGACGCTCGACGTCCCGGTTGGCCGGGTGCGCAAGCTCTCGATGGGCGCTCAGTACATCTCGGCGTTCACCGTCGGCGACCAGCTCCTGTGGGGCGCCGCCGAACCGGTCCGCCGCATGCTGCGGATACTGGCCGCTAATCGGTGAACGGGTTGATGACGCGCAGCTGCCGATCGATCAGCTGGCCGTGCTGCAGGTCCTCGCAGTAGAGACGCCTGCAACCTGCAATCAGGGCCGCTGCGATCAGCACCGAGTCGTAAGACGCGAATCCGTAGCGCTCGAGAACGACCAGCGCTCGATCGTGGGTCTCGGTCGTCACGGGTTCCACGCGGCAAACAGCACGAACCGTCGCGAGGATCTCCCGTACTTCTGGCAGCGGCATCGCGAGCTTGCGCAGCGCGACGGCGGAAAATTCGTTCAGTACCTGGACACTGATGGTGCCGCCCGCCGCAAGCAGTCCCTCGATACGGTCGGCTTTATGCGAGTCGGCAGACAGCAGGTAGAGCAGGGCGCTCGTGTCAAAAAACGACTCAGCCGGGCTCATTGGCCTCCAGCCGGTCGAAATTGAACGATTGCGGGAGGCGGCCGCGGAACCTTCGCAGGCGCGCCAGCAACTCGCGCGCGCCGGGTGCCCGGCTGACCTCGAACCCTCGCTGCCCTGCGACCTGGATTTCGACGTCGTCGCCTTCCTCGAGGCCGAGGGCCTCGACGACCGCCGTGGGCAGCCGGATCGCCAGGCTGTTGCCCCACTTGGAAACCCGCATCGGTGCTACCTGTTAGATATACGTGTCAGTAAAGTATATCATCCGGTTGGCCGAAGTTCATGGCCGGCGCGACCGATGTGCAGGATTCCGAATGAATCCGCGAAGACGGCGACGCAATTCTCTACGGCCGCGCCGTGTGCCGCGAACGCAGCTCCTGCACGACGTCGGCCAGCGCCAGGTTGCGCGCCTTGAGCAGCACCAGCAGGTGGTAGACGAGATCGGCGCATTCCCCGATCACGCCCTTGTCGTCGCGGGTCACGGAGGCGAGCGCGGTCTCCACGCCTTCCTCGCCGAGCTTCTGCGCGATGCGGCTCGGGCCCTGGGCGAAGAGCCGGGCGGTGTAGCTGCCGTCGGGTTGCTCCGCGATGCGATGCGCAATCGTTTTCTCGAGCACCGACAGGAACGCAAGTCGCTGGCCGTCGGTCGCGGCCGCGTCGTCGAAGCACGACGGCGTGCCCTTGTGGCAGGTCGGTCCGACCGGATCCGCCAGCACGAGCAGGGCATCGTTGTCGCAGTCGGCGCTCACCTGCACGACGTTCAGGAAGTGGCCCGAGGTCTCGCCCTTGAGCCAGCGCGTGCCGCGGGAGCGGCTGTGGAATACGACGCGGCCGCTGTCGAGAGTTTCCCTGAGCGTCTCCTGCGTCATGTAGCCGAGCATCAGCACGCGGCCGGTCCGCGCGTGCTGCACGATCGCAGGTAGCAGTCCGCCGTCCTTGCTCCAGTCGAGCGCGCGGATCTTCTCGGGAGTCACGGCCTCACCTCGATCCGCCGGGCGCGCAGGTAGCGCTTCAGGTCGGGAATGGCGATCGCACCGCCATGGAAGACGCTGGCGGCCAGGGCTCCGTCGACGCGTGCCCGTTCGAAGACGTCTGCGAAGTGCTCCGGGGTGCCTGCACCGCCGGAGGCGATCAGGGGTACATGGCAGGCCTCGCGCACCCGGCGGAGTTGCGCGATGTCGTAGCCGGAGCGCACGCCGTCGCTCGCCATGCAGTTCAGCACGATCTCCCCCGCGCCCCGGTCCTGGACCTCTTGAACCCAGTCTAGCGTATGCCGGGCCGTGCTACGCGATCGCTGCGGGTCGCCCGTGTACTGGTGGACGAGAAAGCCCGCGCCGACGGTCTGGCTGTCGATCCCGACGACCACGCACTGCGACCCGAAGCGCCTCGCCAGCTCGTCGACGAGCGCGGGGCGCGCGAGCGCAGGCGAATTGACCGAGATCTTCTCGGCTCCGGCGTTCAGCACGCCCTCGGCGTCGGCCACGCTGCGGATGCCGCCCGCGACGCAGAACGGGATGTCGAGCACGCGGGCCACCTGCGAGATCCAGCGGCGATCGACCGAGCGGTCCTCGGGGCTCGCGGTGATGTCGTAGAACACGAGTTCGTCGGCTCCCTCCTCGCGATAGCGGCTCGCGAGCTCGAGGATGTCGCCCACGATCCGGTGATCGCGGAATCGCACGCCTTTCACGACCTGCCCGTCGCGCACGTCGAGGCAGGGGATTATTCGCCGGGCAAGAATGGGACCAGCTCCTCGGGCGAAATGCGGCCTTCGAGCAGGGCGCGTCCACTCACGACGGCGGCGACCCCGGTGTCGGCGAGGGCGTGGAGGTCCGCGGCACTGCTGACGCCGCCCGAGGCCTGCCAGCCGACGATAGGGAAGCGGCGCACCGCCTCCGCGTACAGGGCAATGTTCGGGCCCGACAGCGCCCCGTCGCGCGCGACGTCGGTGCACAGCACGTGGCGCAGCCCGGCGGCGATGTAGGCGTCGACTGCATGCCACAGGCTGGTCCCGGTCTGCGTCCGCCAGCCGTGTGTGGCGAGCCGCGGGGTGCCGCCCGCGTCGACGCGGACGTCGAAGGCCAGCACGACTCGTTCCGCGCCGAGTTCCGCGATCCAGGCCGTGACCTCCTGCGGATGGCTGGCCGCGAGGCTGCCGACCACGACGCGTCCGACGCCGAGTGCAAGGATCTCGTCCGCCACCGCGCGGCGCCGGATGCCGCCGCCGACCTGCAGGGACACGCCAGGTGCCGCGGCGAGGCGCGCGATGGCAGCGCGATTGCCTTGCGAGCCGTCGCGTGCCCCATCCAGATCCACGACGTGGACGCGCCGCGCCCCGAGCGAACGGTAGTCCGCGAGTACCTGGTCCGGGTCGTCGGAATAGACGGTTTCGGCGTCGAAGCGGCCCTGCAGCAGTCGCACGCAGCGGCCGGCACGCAGGTCGATGGCCGGAATGAGCAGCATCAGCGGAGAGCCAGGAAGTTGGCCAGCAGCCGGCTGCCGACCCGTGCGGAGCGCTCGGGATGGAACTGCACGCCGTGGAAGTTCTCGTGGCGTACCACGGCCGAGAACTCACCGGCGTAGTCGCAGCTCGCCATCGTCCACGGTCCGAGCGGAGCCGCATAGCTGTGCACGAAATAGACGTAGTCGCCGTCGTCCAGGCCGGCCAGGAGCGGGCTCGCCGCACGCAGGTGCAGCTGGTTCCAGCCCATGTGCGGGACCGGGTGACCCTCGCGGACGCTCATGCGCGCCACGCGCTCCGCGATGATGCCGAGGCATTCCGTGTCCGAGGTGTCGCCGCTTTCCTCGCTTGCCGCGAACAGGAGCTGCATGCCGAGGCAGATGCCGAGGACGGGCTGCTTCAACTGTGGAATGAGTTCCACGAGGCCGAGCGACCGCAGTCGCGACATCGCGTCTGCCGCGGCTCCGACCCCCGGCAGGATGACGCCGCGCGCCGAGCGCAGCTCGGTCGGGTCGGTGGTGAGCCGCGCGGTCGCGCCGATGCGCTCGAGCGCGAACAGCAGCGAGGCGATGTTCGCCCCGCCGTTGTCGATGATGGCGACGTCGCTCATGCGTCCGGCTACTCAGAGCACGCCCTTGCTGCTCGGAAGCTCCCCGCCCTGGACCCGGATGGCCCGCCGCAGCGCGCGACCGACACCCTTGAAGCAGGCCTCCACCATGTGATGCGCGTTCTCGCCCTTGACCTCGATGTGGATGGCGGCGCCGAGGCTCTCCGCCAACGAGCGGAAGAAATGCGGCACGAGTTCGGTGGGGAGGCCCCCGACCGTGTCGCGCCCGAAGCGGCCGGTGAACACGGCGTAGGCGCGTCCGGACAGGTCGATCGCCACCTGCGCGAGCGCTTCGTCCATCGGCAGCACGAAGCCGTAGCGGCCGATGCCGCGCTTGTCGCCGAGCGCTTCGCGCAGCGCCTGGCCGAGCGCGAGTGCGCAGTCCTCGACCGTATGGTGCTCGTCCACCGCGAGGTCGCCCTTGCAGGTGAGATCGAGCGAGAAGCTGCCGTGGCGCGCGACCTGCTCCAGCATGTGGTCGAAGAAACCGATGCCCGTCGCGATCGACACGGGAAGTTCCCGGTCGAGATTTACGCAGACTTCGATCCCGGTCTCGCGGGTGCGACGCGCGACGCGGGCCATGCGCGGCGGCCGGATCAGGCGCGCGGCGATGGCCGGCCAGCTCTCGTCGTCCGCGCCGTTTACGCGTACGCGCAGGCCGGCAATGCCGAGGTTGGCTGCGAGGTCGAGGTCGGTCTGCCGGTCGCCGATGACGTAGCTGTCGTCGAGGTCGAGGTCGCGTCCCGCGAGGTAGTCCGTCAGCAGGCCGGTGCGCGGCTTGCGGCATGCGCAGTCGTCCTGCGGAAAGTGCGGGCAGAAGAACTCGGCGTCGAACTCGATGCCCTGCGAGGCGAACAGTTCGCGCAGGAAATCCTGCGGCTCGCGGAACGCGTGCTCCGGGAAGGCGTCCGTGCCGAGGCCGTCCTGATTGCTCACCAGCACGAACCGGTATCCGGCGCGCTTCAGATCCAGAAGCGCCGGGATCACGCCCGGCAGCAGCCGGATCTTGGCGAGGCTGTCGACCTGCTCGTCGTGTGGTTCCTCGACCAGCGTACCGTCGCGATCGATGAACAGGATTCGTTCTGGAGTCATGCGCTCTCCACCGCGCCCAGCAGGCGTTCGTTCTGTTCCGGGCTCCCGATCGTGATGCGCAGGCAGCCCTCGAGTCCCGCTGCCGAACTGAAGTCGCGCACCAGCAGCCCGGCGCCCTTGCCGGCCTCGAGCAGGCGCGCTGCGTCCCGGCAGGCAACCAGCAGGAAGTTCGCGTCCGAAGGGAACACGCGCGCGACGAGACGCGTCGCCGCGAGCCGCTTCCGCACACGCTCGCGCTCCCCGAGGAGCGTGGCGATGCGCGCACCCGCCTGGGCGCACTGCGGCGCTTCGGTGAGGCGCAGCACGTCCTCGACCGTCGAGGCGGGCAGGGCGTACGGCGGGATGATGCGCCTGAGGAGAGCGACGAGCGACTCGTCGGCGACCAGGGTGCCGAGCCGCGCGCCGGCCAGCGCATAGGCCTTGGACAGGGTCCGCAGGACGACTAGGTTCGGGAACTCGGCGATGCGCGCGGCGAGGCTCGGCCGGCCCGCGAACTCGAGGTAGGCCTCGTCCACGCACACGAGCGAAGTCGACTCGAGCGCACGACAGACCCTGAGCATCGCGGACTCGTCGAGCAGGTTCCCGGTCGGGTTGTTCGGCGAGCACAGGAACACGATCTTCGCCTGGCGGCCAGCCTCGATGACCGCATCGGCGTCGAGTGCGAAGCCCGGGCGCGTCAGCGGCACCTCGATGATCTTCGCGCCCTGGATGCGTGCTGCAACCTTGTAGAAGCCGAAGGTCGGTGGGCAGATGACGACGCGATCCGTGCCGGCACGGCAGAAGGCGCGCACCAGCAGGTCGATGGCCTCGTCGCTGCCGCGACCGACCAGCAACTGGTGCGCCGGGACGCCATAGAGTCGCGACATCCGTTCGAGCAGCGCGCGCGGTTGCGGTTCCGGGTAGCGATTGAGCCCGGCGATGCTGTTGTCGCCCGATGCGCGCCACGGCATCTCGTTGGCGTGCAGGCGCTCGAGCGAGGGGTCCCAGGCGGCGTGCTGGTAGGGCTGCAGCTCGAGAATGTCGGGCCGCGCGAGCGACAGGACGTTGCTCACGATGCCGCCCCGCGCGCAATGGCCTCGAGCCGGACGGTCACGGCATTGGCATGCGCATCGAGCGACTCGAGGCGTGCGAGCGTGCGCGCGGTCAGGCCGAGGTCGGCGAGACCCGCGGGTGTCGCTTCCTGCACCGTGATGCGCTTGACGAAGTCGGGCACGCCGAGTCCGCTGTAGGCGCGCGCGTGCCCATAGGTCGGCAGGACATGATTGGTGCCGCTGCAGTAGTCGCCCATGGTCTCCGGGGTCCACGCGCCGAGGAACACCGAGCCGGCGTGGCGCACGCGGCCGAGCCAGTCGCGAGGCTGCCGGACGTGCAGGATCAGGTGCTCCGGCGCGTACCGGTTGCTGAGCTCGAATGCGGTCGCGAGGTCGGTGACGACGAATGCGCGGCTGGCTGCGATGGATTTCGCCACGATTTTCTGGCGTGGCAGCGCTGCCATCTGTCTCCCGACCGCCGCGCTGCACTCACGGGCAAGTGCCGGGGAGGTCGTCACGAGCACGACCTGGGCGTCCTCGCTGTGCTCCGCCTGCGCCAGGAGATCGGCGGCGATGAACTCGGGCCGGGCCGAATCGTCGGCGATCACGAGCACCTCGGAGGGCCCCGCGGGCATGTCGAGCGCCGCACCGTCGGCGTCGGCCGCGACGAGCTGCTTGGCGGCCGTGACCCATGCATTGCCGGGTCCGAAGATCCTGTCGACTTTCGGTACGCTTCCAGTGCCGTAGGCC
>JAGOXN010000335.1 GCA_018059685.1 Steroidobacteraceae bacterium
GTCGCGAGACGGCCAGTTCCTCGAGGCCTTTCAGCGCGACCTCCGGGTAGACCTCGAAGGTGGCGCGATACCTGAGGTCCTCGCCCGGCGAGACTGCGAGCGGCTCGATGCGCGGGCCGGCCGCGGGATTCAGTCTCTGCTGCGTGACGGCCTCGGTGAAACTCGACTGCATCAGGTCGGACAGCACTTCCTGGCGGACCTGCGCGCCGAACTGCTGGCGGATGACCTTGAGCGGCGCCTTGCCCGGACGGAAGCCCTTGAGCTTCGCGGTGCGACTCACCCGCTTGAGCCGTTCATCCACCGCCTGCTCGATCCGCTCCCGCGGAACGCTGACTTCCATCCGGCGCTCGAGGGCGCCCGTCTGCTCTACGGAAACCTGCATGCTCGTCAATCCTCGAATGGGTCCAGGCCCGCGGGGCGGTCGCCTGGAAAAGCCGCGTATTGTGCCATGGAACCCCTGTCGCGAACGACATCTCTGATCGCCTTGTTCCCCCGTATCGAGCGCGCGTTGTCGCAGGCGCCTGCAGCGAGGCCCGACCTGGCCGCTGGAGTGTTAGACCGCCGCTGGCGTCGCCCCGACGACAAAAGTGAACACGTAGGTGAACCAGAGTTGCAACGCGAGGACCACGAGTCCGAGGACGAGATGCACGTGCCGTCTCGCGGTATTCGCCAAGGCTACCAGTATGATCACCGCCGCAAGACGAATCACCGCCGATATCGGGGTCAGATCTTCGTCGAAGAGGAGCCAGCTGAACAGGCCGGCAACAATCACGTAGCCCGTGAGAAGCAGAAACACCGGTCGCCGGCGCCGCATCAGATGATTGTCGAGACTCTCGTCGGATCCGGCGCTGGGAAAAATCACCGCTGCGGTCAGGTAGAGGAGTACAGGCGCAAGGAGCAGCAGCAGAAACTCCGGATAGAGCCATTCCGCCTTCGACCGAAGCCCCCACAGTCCCCACGCCAGTTGAACCTGAAGTTGAACAATCACGAACATCCACAAGGCGTGAAGTCTGCCCGGCACCAGCTCGCCTCGAAGGATTCGTACCAGGCCGGCGAGCAGTTCGGTAATGCCCAATCCCAGTACAATCGACACGATCACGAGAAGGAACTCGAAAACGTTCATGGACATGCGCCTCGCAGGTGGCTTCTAAGGTCTCGCGGCCCGTCTTTCGGTTCAGCGTACTTGCTGGAACGGCCGCATCGCACGTCCCTGTTCGCGTGGCGGCGAGCAGATGGAGCGAGACTTCCACTTCGGGTCGACCATCACCGCTTCGCGACGCGCCTGCGGGACCGCACGAGCGACGGGCGTCCGGGTCTTCGACGCGCCGACGCGCCTTGGCGGTCGCCGTCCCGCACTCCCGCCGCGGCCTGCATCAGGCGGCGGAACGACGGGCATTCCATGTGACTCGGCGCAGGGCAGACGGCCGCGTGCCGCAGCCCGTCTCGCATCGCACTCAACTTCTGGATCGCGAGGTCCAGCTCATCGGCCTTGGCCGCCAGCGACTTCCTTTCGATTCTCGGACGCCCATCCGGCGTGAACATGCGGGCGATCTCGTCGAGTGAAAAGCCGGCCGCTTGCCCCAGTCCGATCAATGCCAGCCGTTCCAGCACCGACGCATCGAACACGCGCCTGAGACCCCGCCTCCCGACCGAGGCGATCAGCCCCCTGTCCTCGTAGTAGCGCAACGCAGAGGCCGGAACGCCTGACTCCTTCGCCACCGCCGTGATATCCAGGTATCGCATCCCCTTGACCTCAAGTTGACTTCAAGTGGCAGAGTGCCGCCTGTGCCAACCGATGGCAAGCAACTGGGAGCCAGCGAATGAACTATCTCGTGAGCGCGCTCGTGATGGGCGTCGGGGCCACGGTACTGATCGACCTCTGGGCAATCGCTCGCAGACGGATCTTTGACATTCCGCTGCCTGACTACGGGTTGGTTGGGCGCTGGTTCGTTCATCTGGCCCGGGGTCGGTTTCATCACGAGTCGATCGCCGCTTCCGCAGCGGTCCATGGCGAGCACGTCATCGGTTGGATCGTCCATTACGCCGTCGGTGCCCTCTTTGCCGCACTGCTGCTGGCCGGGTGGGGCCTTGCGTGGGTTCGGAATCCGATGATCGGCCCAGCACTGCTCGTGGGCATCGGCACCGTGGTGGCGCCCTTCCTGCTGATGCAACCCGGCATGGGCGCCGGCGTGGCCGCCAGCCGCACGCCGCGTCCTGCCGCTGCGCGCGTGCAGAGCCTCGTGACACACGCGATCTTTGGACTGGGGCTCTATGCCTCCGGTTGGGTCGCCCGGCTTCATTGCGTCTCGTGAACACGCCATCGTCACGAGAACGCCTGTCGAATCAGCGCTCACCACAGGAGAATAGAGATGCGTATTCCCGCCCGGTTTGCACCCATCGTCTTCGGCGCCATGCTGTCCGCAATCATGGTGGCCATCGTCTCCGCCTTCGTCATAGCCACCGCCAGGGGAGTGGGGCCGGGGTTCACGGCGCAATGGTTGAAGAGCTGCGCCGCGACATGGCCAGTTGCCTTTCCGACAGTGACGATCGTCGCACCCTGGGTGCGCCGCCTCGTCGCTCTCGTGACTGGTTCCCAAGTGAGTCCACGGATCGATCCAGACGCGACCGTGCCTTGACGCCCGGAAACATTGCGAATCCGGACAGGTCTGGCAAAGTGGCGGGCATACGCTCACTCACCCCTGCAAGGCGAACTCAAAGAGGTGGCCTGGTGCGAAAGGAGGGACTCGAACCCTCACGGGGGTCACCCACTGGAACCTAAATCCAGCGCGTCTACCAGTTCCGCCACTTTCGCGCGAGAGTCTTTGCCACACCGGTTGGCCGTGTGAAGATTCTGCCGCAAAGGGTGGCGGAAGACGACCGCGGCCCCGGGCCACCGGACGATCGAACGATGCAATTCCCGTCCTTCGCCGAGTATACGGAGGCACTGCAGCTCGACCTGAGCGTGGTGCTCTCCGATCCCCTCCTCGGCCGGGGGACGCTGCGCACCCGCGGCCCGGGCCTGCCGCTCGCGCGGAGCGGCAACTTTGCGCTGACGTACGAGGTGTTCGCGGACGGCCGCAAGTACGCGCTTCGCTGTTTCCACAAGCCCGCGGATGCGCTCGACGCCCGCTACGACGCCATCAGCCGGCATCTCGCGCGGGTCCGCAGCCCGCATTTCGTCGGCTTCCAGTTCCAGCCGGCCGGGATCACGACCGAGAGCGGCAGCTACCCGATCGTCCGGATGGAGTGGGCGGAGGGTCCGAACCTCGCCGGGTTCGTCGCCGACCACCGCCACGACGTGAATGCCCTGCAGCAGCTGCGGGTGTCGCTCCGGCGGCTCGCGCGCCACCTGCGCGACAACGGCATTGCCCACGGCGACATGCAGCCGACGAACCTCGTCGTGCGCGATGCGACGCACCTGACGCTCATCGACTACGACGGCATGTTCGTGCCGGAACTCGGCCCGCTGCACAGCGCCGAGCTCGGACAGCGCAACTTCCAGCATCCGGGCCGCCGGTCCTGGCACTTCGA
>JAGOXN010000336.1 GCA_018059685.1 Steroidobacteraceae bacterium
CCTGTATCCCCGCTCGTCGAACCGGACCGGACCGGCAACCGACTCGTGGCGCAGCACCATCACCGTGACTGGACCGCGATCGGTCTGGACCACGAGGTGCGGCACCGTACGACGGCGGAACGTGCAGCTCTCGGCGTACGAGACCGTCCCGATCCCGGGACGCAGGCGGATGCCGCCGCGCCTCAGGACTTCGGCGAGCCGCGCCGGATCGGCGGGCGCCGTCACGGTCGTCGCCCCAGGCTCATGCTGCACGTGCCCGACCAGCGCCCGCGCAAGCGAGTCGCGCGGGCTGCCGACCCAGAGCAGCGAACCGATGGTGACGCCACCCAGGATGCTCGCGGCGAGCGCGAACCATCGTCGGCGGTCGATCCACTGGACCTGTCCGATGCGGCGCCCTGCCCCAGCCTGGGGAACGTCGGGAACCGGGACGCGCAGCGCCGCAAGGATCCTCGCATCGAACGCGATCACCTGCGCGAGAAATTCCGCACAGGCGGCACACGAATCGACGTGGGCCCGCGCCTCCGCATCGAGGTGTGCGGGCTCGGCACCAGCCGTCCTGCGAAACTCGAGACAATCCATCCCCTACTCCGTCCCGTCGTCCGCAACCAGCCCCAGCGCGGCGCGCAGCTTCTGCCTCGCCCTGAAGAGCCGGGTGAGGACCGCGCCCTGGGTCAGGCCGAGCTGCATCGCGATATCCTCGGTCGTGAGTCCCATCAGCACCTGCAGCACCAGCGGCTCCCGGTACGTGTCCTCGAGCGCGAAGATCGCACGCCTCAGCTCGAGCGTCTCCTGCTCCTCCACGGCGGCCAGTTCGGGCGACTCCTCGCCCACGAGCTGATCGACCGGCACGGTCTCGAACCGCTTGCGTTCGTAGAGGCGCGCATGCTCGCGCCGCGCAATGGTCAGGAACCACGCCTTGGCCGCGCCTGCGCCGACCAGGTTCGCACGCGATCGCCAGGCCCGGAGCAGCGTCTCCTGCACCACGTCCTCCGCGACGTTGCGGTCGCGCGCCCGCCAGAGGACGAAGCGGTAGAGGTCGGGGCGCAGCTCCTCGCAGAGCCGCGCGAATGCGGACTCCCCGTCCTTCCCGGCAAACGGCGCGTTCATGTATAAAGACCGGGCTGCAAGCGGCCCTATTTCGACACGGGTGGCGGGCCAGGCGGTCTCGCCCCGGTGTTCCAGCGTGCACGCACCATAGCCTTGCCGGCCATGCGCGTGCAATCGGGACGGGAATCGGGACGGGGCCGCCGGGAGTTCAGGATGACCCATCACCACACGCCCCGCCAGTATCCTCGGGTGCGCATGCGCCGCATGCGGCGCGACGAGTTCTCCCGCGGCCTCATGCGGGAAACGACCCTGACGCCGGCCGATTTCATCTGGCCCGTCTTCGTCATGGAAGGCTCGAAGCAGCGTGTCGCCGTGCCTTCGATGCCCGGGGTGGAGCGGTTGACGGTCGACGAACTCCTGCGCGAGGCCGAGGCCGTCGTCGGGCTCGGCGTGCCGGCGGTCGCGCTCTTTCCCGTGACACCCGCCGAGGCCAAGAGCCTCGACGGTCGCGAGGCATGGAATCCGGACGGGCTCGCCCAGCGCGCGGTCCGCGCGCTCAAGAAGGCGCTGCCCGGGCTCGGCGTCGTCACCGACGTCGCGCTCGACCCGTTCACGACCCATGGCCAGGACGGCATCATCGACGAGACCGGCTACGTGATGAACGACGTCACCGTCGAGGCGCTCGTGAAACAGGCGCTGTCGCACGCGGAGGCCGGCGCGGACGTCGTCGCGCCGTCGGACATGATGGACGGGCGCATCGGTGCGGTCCGCGACGCACTGGAAGCCAGCGGCCACGTCCACACGAAGATCCTCGCCTACTCCGCCAAGTACGCCTCGGGCTTCTACGGGCCGTTCCGCGATGCGGTGGGGTCGTCTGGCAATCTCGGCAAGGGCAACAAGTACACCTACCAGATGGACCCGGCGAACTCGAACGAAGCGCTGCGCGAGGTGGAGCTCGATCTCGACGAAGGTGCCGACATGGTGATGATCAAGCCCGGGATGCCCTATCTCGATATCGTGCGCCGCGTGAAGGATCGCTTCGGCGTGCCAACCTTCGTCTACCAGGTGAGCGGCGAATACGCCATGCTGATGGCCGCGGCGCGCAACGGCTGGCTCGACGAGCACGCGGTGGTGCTCGAATCGCTCACGTCCATCAAGCGGGCGGGAGCCGACGGGATCCTCACCTATTTCGCGCGACGGGCCGCGGAGTGGCTCGCGGGAGCACGGCCGTGAGTGGCGATCGCCTGGCCGAGTACGGCCTGTTCGGCTATCCGGTGCACCACAGCTGGTCGCCGTTCATCCACGGCATGTTCGCGCGGCAGACCGGTCAGCGCATGATCTACCGCCTGTTCGAGTCGCACCCCGAGCAATTCCGCAGCGATGTCCTGCGGTTCTTCCAGAATGGCGGGCACGGCATCAACGTCACGCTGCCGCACAAGCGCGCGGCGGCCGACCTCGTCAACGAGCTGTCACCGCGCGCGCAACTCGCCGATGCGGTCAACACCATCGTCCGGCGCGACGAACAGCTCTATGGCGACAACACCGACGGCGCAGGCCTCGTCGCCGACCTCGTCAGCAACCTGAAGCTCGACTTCGAGTCCCCGCGCATCCTGCTGCTCGGCGCCGGCGGCGCGGCGCGCGGCGCACTCGGCCCGTTGCTCGAATTGCTGCCGGGCCGGATCGTGCTCGCCAACCGGACCGGGGATCGCGCATCGGCGCTTGCGCGGGAGTTCGAGGACCTGGGACCGGTGACCGGCTGCGATTTCGACGGCATCGAGGCGGTGCCGTTCGACCTGATCGTGAACGCCACCTCCGCGAGCCTGCGCGGCGAGGTCCCGCTCGTGCCGATCGGCGTCGTGGGGCCACGGACGACCTGCTACGACATGGCCTATGGTGCGGGCGACACGGCCTTCATCGCCTGGGCGAAGCGCCTCGGCGCGGGTCGCGCCGAGCAGGGCTGGGGGATGCTCGTCGAGCAGGGCGCGGAGTCGTTCCAGCTGTGGCGAGGCGTCCGGCCGGCCACGGCGCCGGTCCTCGAGGCGCTGCGGCTGCGGGCCGCTAAGGCTGCCGGTAGTCCTGCTTGAGGCGCACGTACCAGTCCGCCATCACGGGAATACGCTCGAACTCAGCCGGCGTCAGCTCGCGCATGCGTCGCGCCGGATTGCCGACATAGAGGCCGCCCGACTCGAGCCGCTTGCCCGGCGTCACGACGCTGCCCGCGCCGATCACGACGTCTTCCTCGACCACGACCCCGTCGAGCACGATCGCACCGATACCGACCAGCACCCGGTTGCCGATCGTGCAGCCATGCACGACGACCTTGTGGCCGATGACCACGTCCTCCCCGATCACCGTGGGCCATCCGGCGTCGTTCCCGGGGTAGGGCCGCGACACGTGCACGACGCTGCCGTCCTGCACGTTGCTGCGCGCGCCGATGCGGACGAAGTTGACGTCGCCGCGAAC
>JAGOXN010000059.1 GCA_018059685.1 Steroidobacteraceae bacterium
CCGCGATACTGTGCACGCCCTGCCCGAAGCCCGAGATGCCGCGCCGCTGCAGCTCCTCGTAGAGCACCGCCTCGTGGCGGAAATCGCCGCCCCCGCCGCCGTACTCCGCCGGCACGTCCATCAGCAGGAAGCCCGCCTCGCCCACCGCGCGCCACGTGGCGTGGTCCACGTGATGCTGGGCGCGCCACTGCGGTTCCTTCGGCAGCATCTCGCTCTCGACGAACCGCGACGCGGCCTCGCGCAGCATGCGCAGGTCGTCATTCATCCATGGCGATTCATAGGGCCTCATGGGTGCGTCCGGGATCCCCGGGTCAGGCGAAGGGATGACGCAGCACGATGGTCTCGCTGCGGTCGGGACCGGTCGACACGATGTCGATCGGCACGCCCGCGAGCTGTTCGATGCGGGCGAGGTACCGCCGCGCGTTCTCCGGCAGCCGGGCGAAGTCCGTGACGCCGCTCGTCGGTTCCGACCAGCCCGGGAGGGTCTCGTACACCGGTTCGCACTCGGAGTACCTGTGCGGCAGCAGTGGCGGGTTCTCACGCACCTCGCCGTCGATGAGGTAGCCGGTCGCGATGCGCAGCGTGTCGAGCCCATCGAGCACGTCGAGCTTGGTGACGCCGAGGCTCGACAGGCTGTTGTGCAGCACCGCGCGACGCAGCGCGACGGCGTCGAACCAGCCGCAGCGGCGCGGGCGCCCGGTCACGGCCCCGAACTCGTGCCCGACGCGCGAGAGGTGCTCGCCGTTCTCGTCGAACAGCTCGGTAGGGAACGGCCCCGCGCCGACGCGCGTCGTGTAGGCCTTGACGATGCCGACGACCTCGTGGATGTCGCGCGGCCCGAGACCCGTGCCGACCGCCGCCTCGCCTGCGATCGTGTTCGAGGAGGTCACGAAGGGGTAGGTGCCGACGTCGATGTCGAGCAGCGCTCCCTGCGCGCCCTCGAAGAGCAGGTTTCCGCCGCGCTTCGTCTCCGCGCGCAGTCGCTCGCTCACATCGTCGACCAGCGGCCGGACGCGCTCCGCCTGCGCGACGAGGTCTTCGAGGACCCGCTCGAATTCCACCGGCTCGACGCTGAAATAGCGGCTCAGGACGAAATTGTGGAAATCGAGGATCTCACCGAGGCGCGCCGCGAGCCGGTCGCGCTGGAAGAGGTCCGCCACCCGCACCGCGCGCCGCCCCACCTTGTCCTCGTACGCCGGGCCAATGCCGCGACCGGTGGTACCAATCGCGTTGGCGCCGCTCGCGCGCTCGCGCGCGCGGTCGAGCGCGACGTGCGACGGCAGGATCAGCGCGCAGCCCGGACTGATGCGCAGGCGTTCGTAGACCGGCACGCCCTTCTGCACCAGTGCGTCGGCCTCGCGCAGCAGCGCCTCGAGCGACAGCACGACGCCGTTGCCGATCAGGCACTGCACGCCGGGATGCAGGATGCCGGACGGAATCAGCGACAGCACGGTCTTCACGCCGCGGATGACCAGCGTGTGACCGGCATTGTGGCCGCCCTGGAAACGCACGACCGCGGCCACGCGTTCCGTGAGGAGGTCGACGATCTTGCCCTTGCCTTCGTCGCCCCACTGGGCGCCGATGACGACGACGTTGCGCGCCATGATCAGTGTGCCCGCCTGCGGATCAAGCCGAACCGCGCACGAAGTAGAGCAACGCCGCACCCGCGACCATGCTGACGAGACCCGCGAAGCGCAGCGTCCGGTCCTCGAGCTGCGACAACTGCGCCAGCGTGCGTTTCATGCCGCCCGGACTGGCGAAGGGCATGAGCCCCTCGAGCACGAGATACAGGGCGAACGCCGCCCACAGGTCGCTCCATTCCATGCCGGGCCGGGGCCGACCGCCAGGTCAGCGGCCGGATTCCTTCAGGTACTTGAAGAACTCGCCCTCGGGTGCGAGCACCAGCACGTCGCCCTGCTTGCCCACCGACTGCCGGTACGCCTGCAGCGCGCGGTGGAACGCGAAGAACTCCGGATTGCGGCTGTGCGCGCGCGCATAGATGTCGGCGGCTGCGGCGTCGCCTTCGCCGCGGACGATCTCCGCCTGCCGGTAGGCCTCCGCGAGGATCTCGGTGCGCTGGCGGTCCGCCTCGGCACGGGTCCGTTCCGACACCGCGGCGCCCTCGGCGCGCAGCTGGGCCGCCTGCCGCGCGAAGTCCTGGCGCATGCGGTTGAAGACCGACTCGCTCACCTCCTCCGGCAGCTCGATGCTCTTCACCCGCACGTCGATCATGGTCATGCCGAGTCCGCCGACGTTGTCGCCGGCGATCTTGAGCACCTCGCCGAGGAACTCGGTGCGTTCCGCGGCCACCACCTGCTGGATGGTGCGTCGCGCGATCACGCCCTTCAGGCCGTCCTTCACGATTTCGCCGAGGCGGCGCGCCGCGACCTCCTCGCTGCCCCCGGCGGTCGAGATGTAGTAGCGCGACACGTCGGCGATGCGCCACTTCACGAAGAAGTTGATGCGCAGGATCTTGCCTTCGCTGGTGAGGAACTGCTCGGCCGGGTAGTCCTCGGTGAGGATGCGCCGGTCGAACTTGCGCACGTTGTTGACCATCGGAACCATGAAGTGCAGTCCCGGACTGTAGTCGGCGCGCACGATCTCGCCGAAGCGGAACTTGATGGCGAGGTCGGTTTCGCGCACCACGAATGCCGCCATGGACAGCACGAGCGCCGCGAAGCCGAGCAGGATGACGGCGAGATAACTGCGATTGCTCATCAGCGTTCCCCCCGCTCCCGGCGCGAACCGGCGTCGGCGGTCGAGTCCTCCGCGGCGGGCCGCGCCGGTGCGGGCTCCGGTGCCTGGCGCTGCTGGTCGAGCGTGAGCGGCGGCGCGCGCCGCTCCATCAGCTTGTCGAGCGGCAGGTAGATCATGTTGCCGGTGCCCTCGGTGCTCACGATGACTTTGCTGGCATTGCCGAGGACCTCTTCGAGCGTCTCGAAGTAGAGGCGCTGGCGGGTGACGCCCGGCGCGCGTTCGTAGGCCTCGAGGAGCTTCGAGAAGCGTGCGGCTTCGCCTTCCGCGTCCGCGACGATGCGGGCCTTGTACGCGAGGGAGTCCTCCATCTGCCGTGCCGCCGACCCCTTGGCCTTCGGCAGGATGTCGTTCGCGTAGGCCTGCGCCTCGAGGCCGAGGCGTTCCTTGTCCTCGCGCGCCTTGATGGCGTCGCGCTGCGAGGTCTGCACCTGCTCGGGCACGCTCACGCCCTGCAGGTTCACCGTCGTCACTTCCATCCCCGACTCGTAGGAATCGAGGGTGCGCTGGATCAGCTCGCGCGTCTTGGCGGTGATCTCCTGGCGGCCTTCCTCGAGTACGAAGTCGAGCGTGCTGCGACCGACGATCTCGCGGATGGCGCTCTCGCTCACCTCGCCGAGCGTCGACTCCGGATCCCGGACGTTGAACGCGAAGGCGACCGGTTCCGCGCGGCGGTACTGCACGGCGATGTTGATGTCGACCAGGTTCTCGTCGGAGGTGAGCATGCGCGTCTGGTCGCTGAAGCCCTCGACGCTCTCGACGTTGATGATCTGGCGGCTCTCGATCGGCCAGGGCAGGTGCCAGCGCAGGCCCGGCTCGGTCGTGGCGACGTACTTGCCGAAACGCGTCACCACGGCCCGCTCGGCCGCATCGACCTTGTACAGGCCCGTGGCTGCCCAGATCGCGATGAGGACCAGCGCCACCGTGCCGAAGCCGAAGCCGCGCATGCCCGCGCCGCCGCCCGCCTCGCCGCCGCCGGCACCACCACCGCCACCGCCGCCGCCGAACATGGCGGCCAGCTTGCGTTGCAGGTTGCGCAGGGCCTCGTCGAGGTCGGCGGCCCCCCTGTCGGGGCGGTTACCCCAGGGATTGCGATTCCTGCCCGGTTCGTTCCAGGCCATGGGATGGGTTGCTCCGGAGTGTTGGATGGCGTTTGGTTCGACAGACTGCAGCGCACCGGCCGGGGCGCAGGGTCATCCTGCTGCGCCCGCGACCGCGCGAACGGGAGATTGTAGGAACCGGTCCCGGGCTGCACAAGGCACCGGCGCCGGCAATTCGAGCCCTGCCTCGCGGCAGATGCGCTCGAGATCGCGCCTGCGCAAGCTCACTTCGAGTTCGACGCCGCCGTCATCGAGCAGGCGCTCGGCGAGCACCGCGCCAGCCTCGAAGAGCTGCGCCCGTGCACGACCTGCCCGGGCCGGGAGCTGCAGGATGCAGTGGTGCAGATCGACGCCGAGCTGCCCGTGGAGCGCCTCGAGCAGCAGGTCGACTCCCTGCCCGCCGTGCGCCGAGACCCAGACGCGGTCGACGCGCCCGTCGGCGTCCACCTCGACGTGCCCGGGTTCGCCGGTACGGTCGATCTTGTTGTACACCGCGATCTGCGGCAGCGCCCGGGCGCCGATCGAGTCGAGCACCTCGTTCACCTGCGCGACGCGCTCCGCTCGCTCGGGATCCGCGGCGTCGATGACGTGCAGCAGCAGGTCCGCCTCGCGGGCCTCCTGTAGCGTCGAGCGGAACGCGGCCACGAGTTCGTGCGGCAGGTCGCGCACGAAGCCGACGGTGTCGGCGAGCGCGACCTCGAGTCCGGGCGAGAGACGCAGGCGACGAACCGTCGGATCGAGCGTCGCAAACAGCTGGTCGGCCGCGTAGGCCCCGGCGGACGTGAGCCGGTTGAACAGCGTCGACTTGCCGGCATTGGTGTAGCCAACCAGCGCCACGGTCGGCACCGCTCCCCGCCTGCGCTCCTGCCGCGTCGTCTCGCGCTGTACCAGCACCTTGTCGAGCCGGTCGTTCAACGTCTTGATGCGCCGCGCGAGCAGGCGGCGGTCGGTCTCGAGCTGGGTCTCGCCGGGCCCCCGCAGGCCGATGCCGCCCTTCTGCCGCTCGAGGTGGGTCCAGCCGCGCACGAGGCGAGTGGACATGTGCTCGAGTTGCGCGAGTTCGACCTGCAGCTTGCCTTCGAACGTGCGGGCGCGCTGCGCGAAGATGTCCAGAATCAGCCCGCTGCGGTCGAGCACGCGGCAGGCGAGCGCCTTCTCGAGGTTGCGTTCCTGGCCCGGCGTGAGTGCGTGGTCGACGACCACCAGGTCCGCGCCGAGCGCGGCGCAGCGGCCGCGAAGTTCCTCGACCTTGCCCGTACCGAGGAAGTAGCGGGGTTCCGCCGACTTGCGCGTGCCGGTGATGACCTCGAGCACCTGCGCCCCCGCGGAACGCGCGAGCGCCGCGAACTCCTCGACCCGGTCCGGATCCGGAGCGCGACCGAGCCCGATGCAGACGAGGATGGCGCGTTCGCCGCTGCCCGGCCTGTCGAACAAAGCGTCCCGCCCCGCGCCGCGGCCCCGAGTCAGGCCGCCGGCGTTTCCTCGACGTGCGACTCCTCGTCGCCCATCGGCAGGCGCACCGCCCGGGCCGGCACCACCGTGGAAATCGCGTGCTTGTAGACCATCTGGCTCACACTGTTGCGCAGCAGGACCACGAACTGGTCGAATGAATCGATCTGGCCCTGCAGCTTGATGCCATTGACCAGGTAGATCGAAACGGGGATCCGCTCCTTCCGCAGAGCGTTCAGGAAAGGATCCTGCAGGGATTGGCCCTTGGCCATGATCGGGTCTCCTTATTTTTCAGCCGCATCGTTCCTGCCGCGGACTCTTCCGTGAGACTGCCGTGACGCCCGTCGTCTCGACGAGCAAGAACAAACGCAATGCTAACACACGCCGGCCGCCCTTCCTGTGG
This sequence comes from Steroidobacteraceae bacterium, assembly GCA_018059685.1. Lineage (GTDB taxonomy): Bacteria > Pseudomonadota > Gammaproteobacteria > Steroidobacterales > Steroidobacteraceae > RPQJ01. The sequence goes on from JAGOXN010000059.1 coordinate 5,707, forward strand.
GAAGCGCGTCCCTCAGGGCTCGCATCATTGGCCCAAGTTCCTGATCTTCAAGGCCCCCGAGCCAGATCAGGGTATGGTCGGCATTGAGCCAGGTCAGTTGCCGCTTGGCGAGGTTGCGCGTCGCGCGCTGCCCGGCGTCGATCGCGGCCGCGAGGGCCGAGCCCCCCGCCAGGTGTGCCCAGAGCTGTCGATATCCCACGGAGCGCAGGCTCGGCAGGTCCGGGTGCAGGTCGCCCCGGTCGCGCAGGCGCCGCACCTCGTCGAGGAATCCGTCCGCCATCATCTCGAGGAATCGCGCATCGATGCGGCGGTAGAGTTCCGTCCGGTCGCGCACCGCGAGCCCGAAGGATGCGAAGGAAAGATCGGGCCGCACGGCGAGTTTCTGCAACTGCGAGAGCGGCTGGCCCGTGAGTTCGAGCACCTCGAGCGCGCGCTGGATGCGCTGCGCATCCCGCGGGCGGATGCGCGTGGCGGCCAACGGGTCGCGGGCAGCGAGTTCCGCATGCAGCGCGGGCCAGCCGAGCTCGCGTGCGCGGTGGTCGATGCGCTGCCGCAGTTCCGGGTTCGCCTCCGGCAGTGGCGCGATCCCGAGCGTCAAGGCGCGGAAATACAGCATCGTGCCGCCGACCAGCAGCGGGACCCGGCCGCGGGCGCGGATCTGCGCGATCAACGCGAGTGCATCGCGCCGGAAGCGGCCGGCCGAATAACGCTCGGCCGGATCGCAGACGTCGAGCAGGTGGTGCGGTACGCGCGCACGGACGCCCGCCGACGGCTTCGAGGTACCGACGTCCATGCCGCGGTACACCTGCGCGGAATCGACGCTCACGATCTCGACCGGGAACTCCCCGGCGAGGCGCAGCGCGAGCGCCGTCTTGCCGGTGCAGGTCGGGCCCATGAGCAGCACCGCGTCCGGCGTGCGCGAAACGGGCACGCTCATCGGCCGCGCATGAAGAGCCGGTCGAGATCGTCCATGCCGATGTACGTCCAAGTGGGGCGACCGTGCACGCACTGGTCCGCGCGCAACGTGGTCTCCATCTCGCGCAGCAACGCGTTCATCTCGAGGACCGTGAGACGACGATTGGCGCGCACGGCCTGGTGACAGGCCATGGAGCCGAGCACGCGCTCGAGGATGCGCGTCGCGCCGCCGGTTCCCTGCGCGCGCAGGTCGGCGAGCAGGTCGCGCAGGAGTTCCGCGGCATCCGCCGACTCGAGCAGCGCCGGCATCGCGCGCACGAGCAGCTGGGCCGGACCGCTGCGCGAGACCTCCAGGCCGATTTCGGTGAAGAGCGCGGCATGAGCTTCGGCCGCGTCCGCATCGGCGGCTGCGACTGGCACCGCGACCGGAACCAGCAGCGGCTGGCTCGCGATGGGACGCGCGGCGATCGCGGCCTTCAGTCGCTCGTAGGTCGTGCGCTCGTGCGCGGCATGCATGTCCACGAGCACCAGCCCGCCCCGCGCCTGCGCGAGGATGTAGACGCCGTGCAGCTGGGCGATGGCGTAACCGAGCGGATGCTCGCCGGCCACGGCCTCGCCGGGACCGGGCGCTGCCCCTGCCTGCGGGAAGATCGACGCGCCGGGCTGCGAACCTGCGTCGCGCACGCCAGGTTCGAGCGCCGCGTAGAGATCGAGCGCAGACGTACCGCGGGCGAGTGCCGACGGACCCGGTGCGTCCGCCGTCCGCGCATCGGCCAGCGGGAACCTGGCCGCCGGCACGGCCACGCCGGCCGCCATTGCGGGGCGCGTCTCGGCGAGCGCCCGCTCCAGGGTGCGGAACAGGAAATCGTGCACCAGGCCGGGTTCGCGAAAACGCACCTCGAGCTTCTGCGGATGCGCGTTCACGTCGACCCGCGCCGGATCGAGCTCCAGGTACAGCACGTACGCCGGGTGACGGCCGTGGTAGAGCACGTCGCGATAGGCGAGGCGCGCCGCGCTTGCAACGAGCCGGTCGCGCAAGGGCCGCCCGTTGAGGAAGAAGTACTGCTGGTCCGGCTGGCTTCGCGCATAGGTCGGCATGCCGAACCAGCCATGGAGCCGCATCCCCGGGCCTTCGTGGTCGAGCTTCATCGCGTGCCGGATGAATTCATCGCCGAGCACTGCCGCGACGCGCGCATCCCTGCCGCGCTCGTCCGTGGCGGGCGGATGGTCGGCCAGCGTGCGGCGCGAGGACTGCAGGCGGAAACCGACCTCGAAGCGGCTCAGGGCGAGCCGCTCGAGCAGGCGCTCGACCTGCCCGAGCTCGGTGCGCTCGGCGCGCAGGAACTTGCGGCGCGCCGGCACGTTGAAGAACAGGTCGCGTACTTCAACCGTCGTACCCGGCGGATGGGCCTGCGGCACCGGGCCCGCAACCTCGCCATCCTGCGCAGAGACGGCATGTGCGAGCGGCGCATCGGCGGTCCGCGACACGAGCCGGACGCGCGACACCGAGGCGATGCTCGGCAGGGCCTCGCCGCGAAAGCCGAGCGTGCGCACGGCCTCGAGGTCTTCGACGCGGCCGATCTTGCTCGTCGCGTGACGCGCAAGGGCGAGCGCGAGCTCGCCAACGGGAATTCCGGCGCCGTCGTCGCGGACCCGGCAGGCAACCGCGCCACCGCCTTCCACCTCGATTTCGATCGAGCGCGCGCCGGCATCGAGGCTGTTCTCGACCAGCTCCTTCACCACGGACGCCGGGCGCTCGACGACCTCGCCGGCGGCAATCTGGTGGACCAGCTGCTCGGGCAGGACCCGGATGGTCATGGACGGACGGTGGCCTCGCGCAGGGGGCGGCGAGGATAGCAAACCGCGCGCCAGCTAGCGTTCCGCGAGCGTCTGCGTGTCGGTCGCCCCGCCCCGCCGCGCGGCCACGAGCGCCGCGATCCGGGTACCCGGCGGAGGCTTGGCGTAGAAGTAGCTGCGCACGCCACTGTGGATCGCGTCCGCCAGCCGCTGCTGGTGGGCCTTGTCGCGCAGCCGACGCTCCTCGGCGGGATTGGAGATGAACGCCGTCTCGACCAGCATCGACGGGATGTCCGGCGACTTGAGCACGATGAAACCCGCGTGCCGGACCTTCGTGCCGTGCACCGTCCCGACCTGCCGCAGCGCGCCGAGGACGCTGTCCGCGGCGTCGACGCTGTTGCTCACCGCTTCCTTCTGCGTGACGTCGAGCAGCACCGAGGCGAGCACCGCGCTCTTGTCGTCGAGCGACACGCCACCCATGAGGTCGGCCGCGTTCTCGCGCTCGGCCAGCCACCGCGCCGCTTCGTCGCTCGCGCCGCGCGTCGACAGCACGTAGACGGACGAGCCCGTCACGCTGCGGTTGCCCACGGCGTCGGCGTGCACCGAGATGAACATGTCGGCGCCGAGCTGGCGCGCCTTGCGCGTGCGTCCGCCGAGGGTGATGAATTGGTCGCTGTCGCGGATCAGCACCGCCCGCATCCCGGGTTCGGCGTCGATGGTGGCGGCAAGACGGCGGGCAATCGCGAGCGTCACGTCCTTCTCGCGCGTGCCGCCGCGCCCGATGGCGCCCGGGTCCTGTCCACCATGGCCTGCATCCACGGCGATCACGAGATCGCGGCCCCTGGCCGTGGCGGCGAGCGATTTGACGGCCTCCTGGCTCGCAACCGCTGGCACCGGAACCGATGCGGCCGCCGCGGCCAGCACCTGGTTGGCGGTCGGCGCCGCTGCGGGCGGCGGCCCTGCCACGGCCGGTGCATTCGACCGCGAGCGCGACGGCAGTTCGACCACCAGCCGGTGACCCGCGCTGCCGTCGGGACCGACCGTGAAGCTCCGCACCGGTTGCGCCGCGACGAGATCGAGCACGATGCGCAACCCGCGCTCCGGGCGTGATCCGCTGCGAACCTTGCGCACCGGTCCCTGGCTGCCAGGCAGTTCGTTCTTCAGCGCAAGTTGCGCATTCTCGAGGTCGATGACGATCCGATCCGGCCGCTCGACCGCGAACACCTGGTGTTTCGCGGGCGCCGACAGGTCGAGGACGAGGCGCGTACCCTCGGGCCCCGACCACAATCGCACGTCAGTGACGCGCGTGACGGCGCTGGCCGGCGCCACGGCGATGAAAATCGCGCCGAGGCCAGCGAGGCAGCGGACGACGGATGGGGCGACGCGCGCGCGCATGCGCCATAATCTACCCTGAACTGAATCAATAATTCAATGAAATTATGAGGATACGCTTGATTCGTCAGGGTGGATCGAGGGACATGCGCGCGAGTATGGCTCGACCGGCGTCGCTGCCGGCCACCAACGTGAGCGATCGACCGGTGGGAAGATAGTCGAGGCGCAGCGCCAGATCGCGCTTCGCGAGGCGATCGCCGCCGCGCTCGGGCCACTCGACCACGAGGACGCTCCGGCCGGCGAGCAGGTCGCGCAGCCCGAGATCATCGACCTCATCCGGCGCTCGCAATCGGTAGAGATCACAGTGGTAGAGGTCGCGTCCCGCGAGTCGGTAGGGCTCGACGAGCGTGTAGGTGGGGCTGCGGGTCGCACCGCGGTGGCCGAGCGCTTCGAGCAGGCCCGCAATGAGCGTCGTCTTGCCGGCGCCGAGGTCGCCCGACAGCCCGATGACGAGCGGCGCCGGCCAGTCGACTGCAACGATTGCCGCGGCGAGGCGCGCGCCAAGACTGCGCGTCTCCTCGGGGTTCGCCGCCGTCGCCGTCAGTCCGGATTCACGCAAGCCCGCACCTGCTCCAGCACGTCGGTCGCGAGCAGTCCTCGCTCGCCCTTGCGGGCCGCAAGGTCGCCTGAGCGCGCGTGCACAAAGGTGCCGGCACGCGCCGCGAGCCCGAGCTTGCCGCACTGGGCGGCGATGCCGGACACCACGCCCGTGAGCACATCGCCCATTCCGCCGACGGCCATGCCGGGATTGCCGCGATCGCAGAGCCGCGGCGTCGCCCCCGGCGACTGCACGATGGACCCCGCGCCCTTGAGGACGACGTGTCCACCGTAGCGGCGCTGCAGCTCCCGTGCCGCGGCGAAGCGGTCCGACTGGACTGCGTCGCTCGTCGAGCCGAGCAGCCGAGCCGCCTCGCCGGGATGCGGCGTCAGGATCCAGTGGTCGCGCTCGACGGGCGCGGCGGCAAGCAGGTTCAGGGCGTCCGCATCCACGATCAGCGGTTTGCCCGACTCCATCGCGACCCGCAGCGCTGCCTGCGCCCGGTCGGACGTGCCGAGCCCGGGCCCGATCGCGAGGACCGTCGCGCGCGCGAGCGCGGGCTCGAGGTCCGCCGCGCTGTGCATTGCGACGCACATCAGCTCCGGCCGCGACGCGATGATGCCGACGTTGTCGGGATGCACGGCGACCGTGACGAGACCGGCACCTGCCCTGAGCGCCGCCTCGCCTGCCAGCCTCGCCGCACCGGGCATGCCGGGGCCGCCGCCGATCACCAGCACGTGGCCGTGCGCGCCCTTGTGCGCGGTGCGGCGCCGTCGCGGCAGCGCCGCGCGAACGTCGGCTTCACCGAGCAGGAGCGCGGCGGGCTCCGCGCCCGCCCAGGTCGCGGACGGCACTCCCAGGTCGTCGAAAACGAGCTGACCGCGGTGCTCGGGCCCTGCGCCCAGGTACAGGCCGAGCTTGCGGCCGATGTAGGTCACCGTGAGCTCCGCGCGTGCCGCGATGCCGAGCACGACCCCGGTGTCGGCGTGCAGTCCGGACGGAACGTCGACCGCGACAATCGGCCGGCCCGATGCATTGGCCGCCGCGAGCATGGCGGCCGGGTCGCCGGTCAACTCGCGCACGAGCCCCGTGCCGAACAACGCGTCGACGATGACGTCGGACTCGAGCGCGTCGGACGACCACGACTGGCATCGGCCACCCGCTGCGGCGAAGTCGTCGAAAGCGCG
>JAGOXN010000337.1 GCA_018059685.1 Steroidobacteraceae bacterium
CGGTGATCCTGCTCGACGAGATCGAGAAGGCTCACCCGGACGTCTTCAACGTCCTGCTGCAGGTGCTCGACGACGGCCGGCTCACGGACGGCCAGGGCCGCACCGTCGACTTCCGCAACACCGTGATCATCATGACCTCGAACCTCGGGTCGCAGATGATCCAGGAACTCGCCGGCGAGGCGAACTACGCCCGGATGAAGGCGGCGGTGATGGAGATCGTCGGCCAGCATTTCCGGCCGGAGTTCATCAATCGTGTCGACGAAGTGGTGGTGTTCCACCCGCTCGGCAAGGAACACATCCGCGACATCGTCGGCATCCAGGTGGGTTACCTGCGCAGGCGGCTCGCGGACCGCGACATCGATCTCGAGCTCGACGATGCAGCGCGCGACCTGCTCGGCGAGGCGGGCTTCGACCCGGTGTACGGCGCCCGGCCGTTGAAGCGGGCGATCCAGCAGCAGCTCGAGAATCCGCTCGCGCAGGCGATCCTGCGCGGGGAGTTCGGGCCCGGCGAGCGGGTGCAGGTCACCGCGCGCGATGGTCGCCTCGCCTTCGAGAAGCGCGGTGCCGTCGCGGAGCCGGGCCGCGCGCGACGCAAGGCCTGACGGCGCCCCGTTGGTCGCGAGGTGGTACGGCGTTGCACTCTCGCGCTCAACGCGAATCAAGCGCGCAGGCAGCCGGGTTCCGGTCCTGGGTGCTCCTCGCAGGGCCCTGCGCGGCATGGACGCCGCGCCGGGAGCCCCCAACGGATGGGTTGACGGCGTCCCTGCGAGGAGCACCCAGGACCGGAGCACGGCTGCTGACGACAAGCCGAGTCCAGGCGCCCAGTGGCGCTTCCGTATAATCGCGAACGATACCGGTTACCAGCAGCGACCATGCCCATCTACGAATACCAGTGCGCGAAATGCGGCCATCACCTCGAGGCCCTGCAGAAACTCTCCGACAAGCCGCTCCGGGAGTGTCCCGAGTGCGGCCGGCACAGCCTGAAGCGGCTCATGTCGGCACCCTTGTTCCGCCTCGCCGGCAGCGGCTGGTACGAGACCGACTTCAAGTCCGACAAGGAGCAGAAGCGCAATCTCGTCGAGAAGGGCGAGCCGGAACCGGCCAAGGCAGAAGCCAAGCCGGAGGGCAAGGCCGAGGGCACGACTGAGGGCAAGACCGAGGGCAAGACGGACAAGGCCACCGAGGCGAAACCCGCAGCGAAGCCGGAAACGCGACCTGCAGGCAAGTCGCGCACCGTGGTGACGAAGCCCACCGCCAGGGGCGGGGCGCGATCGAAGGCGAAGGGTCCCGCCCGCAAGGCCACGAAATCCAGCCGTCGCGGGCGCTGAGACCGAGCCGATGGAAGCACAGGTCGCGCCGCCGCCGGACGAGAAGGGGAGCAGGCAGCGCCATCCGGCGCGGGCACTGCGCAACTACCTGATCGGTGGACTCCTGATCTGGATCCCGATCATGGTGACGGTCTGGGTCGTCCGGTTCCTGTCGCGGATCCTCGACAACTCACTCGTGCTGCTGCCGCCCGCGTGGCGACCAGAGGCGATCGTCGGCCACTACGTGCCCGGTGTCGGCATCATCCTCTCACTGCTGTTGCTGCTGCTCACCGGTGTCGTGGTACGCAACCTGTTCGGCAACCGCATCGTCGCGGGCGTCGAGGATCTCGTGCGACGCATCCCGGTGATCGGGGCCGTTTATGGCGGCGCCAAGGCGTTCAGCGAGACCGTGCTGACCGACAAGGGCAAGTCGTTCAAGCAGGTGGTGATGGTCGAATTCCCGCGCAAGGGAGTCTTCAGCATCGGCTTCATCACCGCCGACGAACTCGAGGAGGTGCAGGAGAAGACGGCCCAGGTCGTGACCTGCGTCTTCGTGCCGACGACCCCGAATCCGACCACGGGATTCATCATCCTGGTGCCGCAGGAAGAGGTGGTCCTGCTCGACATGACGGTCGACGAGGCCTTCAAGATGCTGCTCACGCTGGGCGTGGTCGTGCCGAAGTGGAACCGCAAGCCGGTGGGCGGCCGCCTTGCACCGCCCGGGACCGGTCCGTAACATCGCGTCCCTTCAGGAATTTCCGGCCGCGGGGCGCCGGTAGACAGGCCCCGTCCACCATGCCGATGCGCACGCACTACTGCGGCGAGGTCAACGAACGCCTCGTCGGTTCCACCGTCTCCGTCGCGGGCTGGGTCCATCGTCGACGCGACCACGGCGGCGTCATCTTCGTCGACCTGCGCGACCGGGCAGGACTCCTGCAGGTCGTCTTCGACCCGGACGCCGCGGAGGTCTTTGCGCAGGCGGAGAGGGTGCGCGGCGAGTGGGTGCTCAAGGTCACGGGAACCGTGCGGCCGCGGCCCGCCGGCACGGCCAACGCGAACCTCGCCTCGGGGCAGGTCGAGCTGCTCGCGCGCGAGCTCGCGATCCTGAACCGCTCCGAGCCGCTGCCGTTCCAGCTCGACGAGGAGGTGCGCGAGGAGACGCGACTCAAGTACCGCTACATCGACCTGCGCCGGGACACCATGCAGGCCCGCCTGCGGCTGCGCCACGCGGTCACGCGCGCCATGCGCGAGTACCTCGACCGCAACGGGTTCGTCGACGTCGAGACGCCGATGCTCACCAAGGCGACCCCGGAGGGCGCGCGCGACTACCTCGTGCCGAGCCGCACGCAGGCCGGGAAGTTCTTCGCGCTGCCCCAGTCGCCGCAGATCTTCAAGCAGCTGCTGATGATGGCGGGCTTCGACCGCTACTATCAGATCGTGCGCTGCTTCCGCGACGAGGACCTGCGCGCGGACCGCCAGCCGGAGTTCACCCAGCTCGACGTCGAGACCTCGTTCCTCGAGCGCGACGAGATCATGGCCCTGATGGAAGCCCTCGTGCGGGAGATCTTCGCGAAGGTGCTCGATACCGCGCTGCCCGAGGCGTTTCCGCGCATGAGCTACGCAGAGGCGATGCGCCGCTACGCCTCCGACAAGCCGGACCTGCGCATCGCGCTCGAGCTCGTCGACGTCGCCGACCTGGTGCGCGACAGCGAGTTCAAGGTGTTCGCGGCGCCAGCGGCGTCGCCCGATGGCCGCGTCGCGGCGCTGCGCGTGCCGCAGGGCGGCGAGAAGCTCTCGCGCAGGCAGATCGACGATTACGCGGCATTCGTCGCGCGCTACGGCGCGAAGGGTCTCGCGTATCTCAAGGTCAACGATGGGTCGCGGGGACGCGAGGGCCTGCAGTCGCCGATCCTCAAGTTCCTTTCGGACGCCGCCATCGCGGGTATTCTCGAGCGCACCGGTGCACGGACGGGGGACCTCGTGTTCTTCGGTGCCGACACGGCGAGGGTCGTGAACGACGCGCTCGGCGCGCTGCGCCTCAAGGTGGGCCAGGACCTCGGGCTGGTGGAGGACGGCTGGCGGCCGCTCTGGGTCGTGGATTTCCCGATGTTCGAATGGGATTCCGACGGCAAGCGCTGGGCCGCGATGCACCATCCGTTCACCTCGCCCGTCGACGATGACCCGGAGGCGCTGA
>JAGOXN010000060.1 GCA_018059685.1 Steroidobacteraceae bacterium
CGCGCAGGTCATCGAGCGCGAAGAACTGGTCGTCGCCCTGCTTGTCTTCCTTGCGGGTCGACGCGTCGACCACCACGGTCAGCCCGAGGACGCGCAACGTGCCCGCAGACGGGTCGACGGCGTCGACGCGCGCCTCGAGCTGCACGGACGAAGATCGCTTGAACTCCACCTTGGTGGCGACGAGGACGCCGCTGGCATCGAGCCGGCCTTCCGCCTCGACCTTGACGTCCAGTGCAAGATCGGCCGCCGATCCACCGAGGAACGTCGTCGCACTCGTGGTCGTCACGCGCAGTCCGGCGACGTCGAAATCCGCCGGCGACACGAACCGCGTGACGAGTCCCTCGACCTCGGCTTCGTGGCCGCTCACCCCGCGGATGCCGCCGTCCTCCTTCTCCACGCGGGACGCGCGCAGCGCGCCGTCGACCAGGACCTCGCGTCCCTCGACCTCCACGAGGTCGCCGTCGCGCGGCCCCCCGCTGCCGAATCGTTCCAGGGCCGCGGTCGAGTAATCGACCACGAGGTTTCCGACGTGGAAGCGCTTCGCGCCCGGATCGTGCCCACTGACGAGGCCCTTGACCTCGATCTCGGTCTCGCCGGCGTCGGACTTCTCGATGCGGGTGGCCCGCGCCTGCCCGTTCGAGGCGACGAAACCGTGCACTTCGATGCGGTCGCCGACTGCGACCCCGGCGAGCGTCGCGGGCGCGATCGAGTCGTCGAACGACGTGTCGCCGTCGACGATCACCACCTGGCCCGACACCGTGAGCGTGCCGCCCGCAACATCCACTGACTGCACGACGCCCTGCAGCAGGTGGTGACGTTCGATGCGGGTCGCACGGCTACCACCCCTGTCGTCCACCTGGGCTTCGAGCCGGACGACCTGGCCCACCTTCAGCTCCGAGATCGTCCCGGCGCGGTCCTCGATACGCACCTCGGCCGTGTCCGTGTCGTAGCGGACGCCGTTGACGATGACGCTGCCGAAGCCCGTGATGGCTCCGCTCACCAGCATCGCCCTCGTACCGCCGGAACTGCCCGGCGGCGGCTGGTTGGTCGGCGGCGCCTGGCCACCCGAGGAACCACCTCCGCCGCCGCAGGCCGCGACGAGCAGGCCCAGGGCCAGCGGCGCCAGGATTCTTTCCTTGATCAAATGCATGTCACACCTCTCAGAAAGCTCGCAACTGATCGGGTCGGCCGTTCGTGCGGCCGTCGTACCCCGGAACTCCGGTCAGTCTTCGATCTCGGCCCTTTCGGCCAGCACGGTGTTGCCGACCTGCGTCCCACGCACCTTCACCTCGCGACCCGGGGCCGCGGCGAAGAAGGTGGCGGCCGTGATCGACACGCCGTTGCTGTCCCGGAACTCGGTCTGGGCATCGGTCGTGACCGACACGCCCGCGATCCTCAGGCCGGGCGGTGTCACCGCGCTGGCCGGCCCGCGCACTTCGATGCCGTCGTCGGCGTCGTCACGATCGAGCAATGAAGCGACGAGCCCGCTCGCATCGCTGTACGCGCGGAGCTCGACCCAGTCGCCCACGCGCAGGTCCGCGAGGCTGAATCGCTGCAGCTCGAGCGAACCGTGGTCCTCGAAGCGCGTGAGCGGCGTCGTGCGCACGGTCACGCCGAGCAGCGTGAGGCTCGACTGGGCCGTGTTGACCGCCTCCACCGGCGCGGCCAATTCGACGTTGCTCGTCGCGCGAAACTCGATCTCTTCCGCGACGATGCGCCCGCCAGAGTCGAAGCCGCCCTCGACGTCCACGTTGACGTCGAGCGCGAGATCCGCAGCGCTCCCGCCCTCGTAGCGCGTCGCGGCGGTCGTCGTCACGGCCTGGCCGGCGACGTCGAAGTCGGTGGCACTCGCGAAACGAGTGACGAGGCCCTCGAGGTCGGCGTCGTCGTCGGAGGATCCGGACAGCGAGCTGCTGTGCTTCTCGAGCCTGGATGCGACGAGCACACCGCCGCCATCGAGCGTGCCGACGGCCTCCACCCGGTCGCCGATGGCCGGCTGCCCGCCGGTGAAGCCGTCGAGCTGCGCGGTCGCGTAGCTGATCCGCAGCTGGTTGACGAACAGCGTGCGCGCAGCCGGATCGACCGCACTCGCGGTACCCTTGACCTCGACCGGACCCGTGGCACCCGTGCGCTCGATCCGCGTGGCCTCGATGACGCCGCTGGAACTGACGAGGCCGCTCACCTCGACGCGGTCGCCGACGCTGATGCCGTCGAGCCCGCGCGGCACGATGGAATCATCGAACGACGTGCCGGCGCCCACCAGGACGGTCTGGCCCAGCACCACGAGTCGCGCGTTGGCGAGATCGATGGACTGCACGGGGCCCTCGACCTCGTCGTCGAAACGAATGGTCCGCGCGGTGCCGGTGGTTCCACCGGCGTCGACCGTGCCTTCGACGCGGACCACCTGTCCAACGCGCAGGTCGGACTCGGCGCCCGGCTGGTCGTCGATCGTGATGGTCGCCCCGGAGGTCGCGTAATGCACGCCGTTCACGACGACGCTGCCGAAGCCGTTGATCGGGCCGCGCACAATCGTGACACCGCCACGGTCGATGCCGCCGCTCGGATCGCCGCCTCCGTTGTCGCCACCTCCGCTGCCTCCGCTGCCTCCACCGCACGCGGCTACGAGCAGCGCAGCGAGCGCCGCCGCCACGAATTCGAAGCGAGTTCCATTCTTCATGACCATTCTCCAGACGAGGAATCGTGGATCGTGTAGACGCCGACGCCGAGGCGCACGGCGGCGGTCCCGGCGGCGTCCGCCGTGACCTCGTGCGTGCTGAGCCAGTCGTCGACGCGTTCGAGCAGGCCCTGGCCTTCGCGCTCGAGAAAGGCGCGGAACGCAGGCAGGTGCCGCGGCTCGATACGGCGGTTCTGCGCACGGCCTTCGAACCGCGCCGGATCGCGCGGGCCGCGGGAGAGGTTGTACTCCACGGTTGCCGCGAGATCGGCCAGGACGCTTCCGGCACGCTCGACCGCCCGTCCGTCCATCTGCCGCGGCATGTAGTGGCGACGCAGGACGCGGTACGAACCGTCGTCGAGTCGTTCGATCGAGCCCGACCGGGCGAGTTCCTTGACCAGCGCCGTGATGGGGATGTCGCCCGCATAGCGCTTCAGCAGCGCAGCGAAGCTCGGCGCCGGCCCGGTTGCAGACAGCACGCGCGGGCGTCCGTCGGGCTCCAGGAAATCCGCATCCTGGTGCCAGCCCGACAGGACCCGCGTCGCGTGATTGAGCGACTCCTCGCCCCTGCCTGCGCCGGCACCCGAGCTCTCGGAGCGCACGCGCCGCACCTCGCGGCGCGCCAGGCCGGTGAGCAGCGCCACCCGTGAGACGTTCGTCGGCCGGCCGCGCAGGCCGAATTCCTCGGTGGCCGTATCGACGAACGCGGCGCGCGCAAGCTCGGCAAATTCCCGGTACGTCACGCCACTCCGGAGCAGCCAGCGCGCGACCGGCCGCAGCCAGCTCCGGCACGCGCTGATGATGGGTCTATGGGACTGAATCGCCATATATGATACGTTTTATCTCATATATGGACTCATAGTGCAAGCCCCTAGTTCTCGGGGCCGCCTTCTCGGTGCCTCGCCACCCGCGATGTTCCGGGGGTACCGGTAGCGGCGGGTCACTCGCCACCCTGCGCGCCGACGGGTATAAAGCGGGCCGCGGACTCGATTAGCAGGCACTGGATGAGCCCAGCAGACAAGCGCGTGTCGGAACTTCTCGATCGCTGGCTGGCGAGCGTCGAGCTGCACGCGCGTTACCTGGAACTCGACGCCGAGTCCTATGCCAGGGTCCAGGACTGGCCCAGGCACCAGCGCCCGACGAAATGGGTCATCGACCTCGCGAGGGCACGCCTCATCGACCTCAAGCGCCACCTTGCCGAGCGCCAGGCGCGTGATGACGCGGAATTCGCCGATACGCTCGAACTGATGTCCTTTCTCACCACCCTGCTCGGGTCCGAACACATCGAGCGTTTCATCCCGCTGGCTGTACCGCCCGGTGCGGGCGGTGCGCAGGATGACAGCAAGAGCCCACAGGAACCGGGCAAGACCGCGGAAACCGCGGCGACGACGGTCGTGCGTCCTCGCGGCGAGCGACGCGCGGTGCGCCGGCCCGCTCCGCCGAGACCGGCAGGACGAACTACGGAGAAGGCGTCAGCGAAGGCGGCTCAGCCCGCAGAAGCGCCGGCAAAGGCTGCGGGGCCCGCCGGATCGGCGACGACTCCGACGCCGACCGCAGCGACAATGGCACCGGCACCGGACAGGATTGCTGCCACGGTCATCGCCGATGCCGTGCGCCTCCTCAACTGGGGTCGCGAGTGGCCGCAGCTCGCGGGCCTCATCGCGCGCCTCGCGGACCGGCCGTCGGAGCAGGAGGTGTGGAGGATCCTGCGCGAGCACCGCGCCACGATCGAGGCGCAGGCGAAACCACCGTCCGGCTGACGGCGGCGGCGGTGGCGGCCACTGGCGCCGTTGGGGTAAGGTTCGCCGCTTTCCTGCCCCTGCATCCCGAGGAGTCCGCGCATCATGTCCATCGCCGGAGCTTGTCGCTCAATCGTCCCCGTCGTCGTCGCGGTCGCAATCTCGGGTGCCGCGATCGCGCAGGGCCAGCCCCCACCGACCAGGGGCGAGCAGGCGCTCAAGTACCGCAAGGCGGTCTACCAGACGATCGCGTGGAACATGGGGCCACTCGGCGCCATGGCGCAGGACAAGGCGCCGTTCGATGCGGCCGATTTCGCGATGCGTGCCGGTCGCGTAGCGGTCCTGGCGCCGATGCTCGCCGAATCCTACATTCCCGAAACGAAGGGCGTCGCACAGTCGCGCCTCAAGGAAGCGATGTGGACGAACCGCACCGACTTCGACGCGAAGATGAAGGACCTCGTCGAGCGCAGCGCGACGCTCGCGAAGGTCGCGCAGGGCAGCGATCCGGCGAAATCGAAGGCCGCGTTCTTCGACATGGCCAACGCCTGCAAGGCGTGCCACGAGAAGTATCGCGCCGACTGACTTCAGAAGAGCGCGACGGCCACGTCGGGCGCCGCCCGGATCGCGAGCGCCAGCACGAGCGCGAGCACGGCGACGATGAGGATCGCCCGCAGGGTGCCTGAACCGTGGATCGCCGCACCTGGCGGCGCCACCCGCGCATCGACCCGGCCCGTGAGCATCGCGCGGACCAGCGGCCGGCGCCGCAGGCGTGCATACCACGCGACGGCGAGGAGGTGCAGGATCACGAACGCGAGCAGCCACTTCGAATTGAGACGGTGCAGGGTCGCGAGGCGGTTGCTCTGCTCGTGCGTCGTCCAGCCATAGAACGGTCCCGCGCTGGCGATCTCGTCGTTCGCGAACAGGCCCGTCGCCGCCTGGATGAACAGCAGGGCGAGCAGCGCGAGCACGCTCAGCGCGCCGAGCGGGTTGTGGCCGACTGCAATGGCGCGCGCACGACCGCGCAGGTAATCGAGCACGGCGCGTGGACCGCGCACGAAACTCGCAAACCGGGCATGGCGGGTGCCCACGAAGCCCCACACGAATCGAAACGCGACGATCACCAGCGTCGCGTAGCCGATGCGGCGGTGCCAGTCGAACCACTGTACGCCGGCGTAGTGCGTCGCCCACGACCCGGCGACGCAGGCGGCGAGCACCCAATGCGCAGTGCGCACGGGCAGGTCCCACACGAGCATCGTACCCGCGCCCGCGGGACTGCCCGTGCCGCCTGCCAGATGATCCGCTGTTTCCACCATCGCGGCTCCTTCGCGGGCGGATTCTAGCAGCCGGTCGCGCGGCCGCCGGCGTACACTCGCGCACATGCCTGCCGGACTGCTGCGCCGCCTCGGCGCCCTGCTCTACGACACGCTGCTGATCGTCGCCTTGATGATGATCGCCACGGCGCTGTTCCTGCCCCTCACGGGTGGCGAGGCCGTGTCGGCGGAGACTCATCCGACGCTTACGGTCGTGTACCAGCTCGTGCTGCTGTCGCTGCTCGTAACCTTCTACGGCTACTTCTGGACGCGGGGCGGCCAGACGCTCGGCATGGCCGCCTGGCGCCTGCGTGTCGAGCGCGAGGACCACGGCCTGCTCACCTGGCCGGATACGCTGCGGCGCCTGGCCTGGGCCGCGGTCTCGCTGCTGTGTGCCGGGGCGGGACTGTTATGGGTCGCGGTGGATCGCGAGCGACGCGCCTGGCACGATCGTCTCTCGCGCACGCGAGTGGTGGTCGTGCCGAAGAGGCCGCGGCGGCCGCGGCCATAGGGCGCTCACCGCACGCGTGCCAGCAGCGCGAGCGTGAGGGCCGCGAGCAGCGCGGTCGGGAACCAGCCCACGATCCAGGGCGGCAGGTCGAACAGCTGGCCGCTGCTCTCGACCGTACGGCTCAGCAGCACGAAGCCCGCGCCGATCAGGATGCCGATCACGGTCCGCGTGCCCTGCCCCGACGTGCGCATCGGCCCGAGCGCGAACGGCAGCGCGAGGACGAGGACCAGCAGCAGCGCCGCCACCCTCGCCACGCGGGACCAGAATGCGATCTCGAAGCGACTCGAATCGAGGTCGTTGCGCTGCAGGTGGTCGACGTAGGTCAGCAGGTCGCGCAGCCTCATCGTCTGCGGTTCGACGACCGCGAGCCCGAGGAAGTCGGCGGAAATCGTCGACTGGATCTGCCGCGTCGGTGACCGGCTCACCGCGGTGCCACCATCGACGAAGGTCGTTTCCTCGACGTTCTCGAGCCGCCAGCGATTCGAGTCGTCGACGCTTGCCGCATCGGCGCGCGCCACGCCGAGGAGCCGGCGCCCGGAATCGAACCTGAAGATCCTGATGCCGCCGTACCGGTTCTCCGCGGACTGCTGCTCGATGCCGATGATCGTGTCGCCGTCGCGCACCCAGGTGCCGCGATTGCCGGCGAAGCTGAACTCGCTGAACTTGCTGAATACCTTGAGCTGCCGCGCGTATTTCTCGAGTGGCGGCGCCACGACCTCGCCGAGCAGCACCATCAGCACGGCGAGGAGCAGGCCCGCGACGGCGAGCCACGCGCAGAACCGCGCCGTGGTCACGCCGGAGGCGCGCATGACGACGAGTTCGCTGCCACGCGCGAGGTTACCGAGCCCGAGCAGGGCGCCGATCAGCGCCCCCACCGGCAGCAGCTGGTAGAGGTAGCTCGGCAGGTTCAATGCCACGAACAGCATGGCCTGCGTCGCCGTGTAGCCACCGGTGCCGATGTCGTCCTGCTGGCCGATGAACAGGAACAGCGCGCCGAGCGCGAGCAGCACCAGCATCACCAGCAGGGCGTAGCCGATCACGGTGCGCACGACGTAATTGGCCAGGATCGACATGGGGGCCTCAGGCTCGCGCGCGCCGCAGGAGCGGCCCAGGCCGCTCCTCGCGCCACAGCAGGTATGCCGCGAGCGAGAGTGGCAACAGGTGCACCCACCACAGGCCGAGGGCGCCTCCCGGACTGCCCTTCTCGATCCACACCCGCACGACGGCCACCAGGTTCGAGTACAGGAAGTACGCGAGCACGGCGGGCGCGATGCGCGCGAACCGACCCTGCCGCGGTCGCAGTTTCGCGAGCGGCACGGCCAGCACCGTCAGCACGAGCGCCATGACGGGCACCGCGATGCGCCATGCGAGTTCGGCGCGATCACGGTCGTCCGCGGACCCGAGCAGCGCCTGCGTCGACTTGAGCTCGCGGCGATCCTTCTTCGCCGTGAACTCGGGCAGGCGCACCGGAATGCCGTGCTCGCGAAACTCCACGATGCGCCACTCGGGCGCTCCCGGGACGCCTTCGTAGCGGCGCCCGTCGTACAGCACGAACAGCTGCTCGGCCTGTCCCGCGCCACGCTGCTCGGCACGCTTCGCCACGGCGATCTCCACCCGGTCCTTGCTGCGACGCTGCACGAAGACGCCTTCGAGCTGGCCCGAGCGGTGCACCTTCTCGGCGTAGAACACCGCGTCGCCGCTGGCGAAGGTGCGGAAACGGCCTGCCTCGAGCGCGCCGAACTGCGCCGCACGCAGTGCCTCGACCCGGATCGTCTGCGCGCGCGCCCCCGCGGCGGGCACGACGCGGAAAGACAGTACGGCCAGGAAAGCCGTCACGACCAGCATGAGCAGCAGGATCGGCCGGTAGATCCGCACGGGTCCGACGCCGCAGGCGGTCATGGCCGTCATTTCACTCTCGTGGTACAGGCGCCCGAGCGCCAGCACGATGCCGAGGAAGATGCCGATCGGCACCAGCACGGTCAGCTGCTGCAACGTCGTGAGTCCGATGAGCCGCAGCACGACGTCACCAGGGAAGCCGCTCTGCGCCGCCTGGCCGAGGACGCGTGCAAGCTGGTTCGAGAGCAGGATGACCAGCAGTACACCCGTGACCGCGACGAACGTCTGCGCGACCTCGCGCAGGAGGTAACGGTCGAGACGGGTGAGCACGGGTCGCGGCACCTCGCGGGACACGGTAGACTTCGGCGCTTGCGAGTGTAGCGGGCAGCGCGGGCAATCCACCAGCCGGGCCGCTGCGCCACGGGCGTATCGAACGACAGAGCCCAGCACCGAGGAAGCGATGATGCGTTTCTACGCCGTCAGTGGATCCGCCGCGCGCCAGCGCACCGACTGTGCCATCGTCGGTGTGTACGAGTCGGGGAGGCTGTCGACCGCGGCGGCCCAGCTCGACTCGGTGATCGGCGGCCGGCTGTCGCGACTCGTGAAGCGCGGCGACCTGCGCGGCAAGACGGGGGAATCCGCGCTGCTCGACATCGAGCGCGGCCCGTGCCAGCGCGTGCTCGCAGTGGGGCTCGGTCGCAAGGAATCGTTCGGGCGCAAGCAGTACAAGAAGGCGCTGCTCGCCGCCGCCGCCGCCGTGGCGAAGACCGGCGCCCGCGATGCGCTGAGTCATCTTTCGCAGGAACCGGTCGCGGAGACGGACGCCTACTATCGCGGTCGGCTCGCCGCGGAATCCGTGGGCCACGCACTGTACCGCGTGCCCGCACTGCGCAGTTCGCGCGCCCTCCCCGAGCCCTCCTTGCGCAGCTTCGGCATCGCCCTTCCCGAACGCGAGCAGTGCAAGGATGCCGAACGCGGCCTCGCGCACGGCCGCGGCATTGCGGCGGGCACGGCGCTTTCCCGCAATCTCGCCAACCTCCCGGCCAACGTCTGCACGCCGTCCTACCTCGCCGGCCAGGCGCGCGAACTCGCGCGCGGGCACGCGTCCATCAGGACGCAGGTGCTCGACGAGCGGGACATGAAGCGGCTCAGGATGGGAGCCCTGCTGTCGGTGACGGCCGGCACGGACGAGCCCGCCCGACTGCTGGTGGTCCGCTACCAGGGCGGCCGGCAGGGCGATCCGCCGGTCGTGCTGGTCGGGAAGGGCGTGACCTTCGACAGTGGCGGCATATCGCTCAAGCAGCCCGTCGGCATGGACGAAATGAAGTTCGACATGACCGGCGCGGCGAGCGTGCTCGGCGCCATCAAGGCAGTGGCCGAGATCGGCTTGAAGGCGAACGTGGTCGCAGTCGTCCCCACCTGCGAGAACATGCCGGGCGGGCGGGCCACCCGGCCGGGCGACGTCGTGCGCAGCATGTCGGGCAAGACGATCGAGGTGATCAACACCGACGCCGAGGGCCGGCTGATCCTGTGCGATGCCCTCACCTTCGCACGGCGCTTCAAGCCCGCACTGGTCGTGGACGTGGCGACGCTCACGGGGGCGTGCGTGATCGCGCTCGGCGCGCACACGACCGCAGTGATGAGCAACGACGACGATCTCGCGGCGGAGCTCGAGGAAGCCGGCCGGCGCGCGGAGGATCGCGCCTGGCACATGCCCATGGCGGAGGAATACCACGAGCAGCTGAAGAGCAATTTCGCGGACTTCACCAACTCGTGCGGTCGCGAGGGTGGCGCCATCACGGCCGCCTGCTTCCTCGGCAAGTTCACCGAGGGCCTGCGCTGGGCGCATCTCGACATCGCCGGGACGGCCTACCTGTCGGGCGCGCAGAAGGGCAGCACCGGCCGGCCGGTGCCGCTGCTCGTCGACTTCCTGCTGCACCGCCGGACACCGTGAGCGCGACCAGGGTCGATTTCTACGTGATGGACACGCCCGACCCGCGGGCGCGGCTCGTCACGGCCTGCCGCCTCGCCGAGAAGGCGTACCTGCAGGGCCTGCGGGTCGCGGTGCTCACCTCGGGTCCGGCCGAGACCGCGAGCATGGACGACGTGCTCTGGACGTTTGGCGATCGCAGTTTCGTGCCGCACGGTACCTGGCCGGCGGAACCCGGGTTCGCAGCGGCGACCCCGGTGCTGGTCGGCAGCGGCGAGGTTCCGGAGTCGCATCGCGACGTCTTGATCAATCTCGCGGCCGAGGCCCCGGCCGACGGCACGGGTTTCGCGCGCATCTGCGAGGTCGTCGCGGCCGACGAGGACGCCAAGGGACTGGCGCGCAGGCGCTGGCGCGGTTACCTGGACGCGGGGCTCGCCCCGGAGATGCACGAAATCGGCACGGCGAGGCAATCCACTTGAGTCACGCGATGGACCCCATCCCCGTCCTCACGGACGTCGTCGAGGACGAACCGCGCGAGGCGACTCCGCCCGTCGACCGTGCGTTGCTGTTCCTGGAGGAACTCGAGGCACACCTCGCGGCCGCCGTGATGGAGCAGGCCGACGAGCTCGTGCACAACGCCTGCCGCGAGATGGAAGCGCTGCTGCTCGAGCAGGTATCCGACCGGCTGCGGACGGAACTGCCGGCGCTCGTCGCCCGGGTCATCGACCAGCACTTTCGCGGACCGGGAAGCGCCGACTGACTGCAGCGATGGACAAGAGCTATACGCCGCGCGACATCGAGCCGCGCATCTACGCGGCCTGGGAGGCAGCCGGCCGCTTCGCACCGGCCGGCGACGGCGCGCCGTACTGCATCATGATCCCGCCGCCGAACGTGACCGGGACGCTGCACATGGGTCATGCGTTCCAGCACACGCTCATGGACACGCTGACGCGCTTCCACCGCATGGAGGGCCGGCGTGTGCTCTGGCAGCCGGGTACGGACCACGCCGGGATCGCCACGCAGATGGTGGTCGAGCGGCAGCTCAACGCCGAAGGTCGGACCCGCCAGGACCTCGGGCGCGATGCGTTCATTGAGCGCGTGTGGCAGTGGAAGCGGCATTCGGGCGACACCATCGGCCGGCAGATGCGCCGCCTCGGCAACTCAGTCGACTGGTCGCGCGAACGCTTCACCATGGACGACGGACTGTCGGCCGCGGTCACGGAAGTCTTCGTGCGCCTGCACGAGAAGGGCCTGGTCTATCGCGGCAAGCGGCTGGTCAACTGGGATCCGGTGCTGCACACGGCGCTGTCGGACCTCGAAGTGGTGTCGGAGCCGGAGGCCGGTCACCTGTGGCACCTCCGCTATCCGCTCGCCGACGGGTCCGGGCACGTCATCGTGGCCACGACGCGGCCCGAGACGATGCTCGGGGACACCGCGGTCGCGGTCCATCCCGAGGACGAGCGCTACCGGCA
>JAGOXN010000339.1 GCA_018059685.1 Steroidobacteraceae bacterium
CGGTCGCCGCAAAGGTGAACATCACCTACAAGATCCTCTACAACGACGCGGTCGCGATGACCGGCGGTCAGCCGCTGGATGGCCAGCTCACGGTGCCGCAGGTCATCGGCCAGGTGCTCGCCGAGGGCGTGAGGAAGGTGGTCGTCGTGACGGACGAGCCCGGCAAGTACGCCGGCGTTTCGTTGCCGCAGGGCACGCCGGTGCACCATCGCGACGAACTCGATGCCGTGCAGCGCGAGTTCCGCGGCCTTGCCGGTACCACGGTCATCGTCTACGAGCAGACCTGCGCGGCGGAAAAGCGCCGCCGGCGCAAGAAGGGCGAGTTCCCCGATCCGCCGAAGCGCGTATTCATCAACGAGGAGGTCTGCGAGGGCTGCGGTGACTGTTCAGTCCAATCGAACTGCGTGTCGGTGCTGCCGAAGGAAACCGAGTTCGGGCGCAAGCGCGAGATCGACCAGTCGAACTGCAACAAGGATTTCAGCTGCGTGAAGGGCTTCTGCCCGTCCTTCGTGACCGTGCATGGCGGTGGCGTCCGCAAGCCGAAGGCCGCGGCGCTCGACGAGGGTCTCTTCGCCGCGTTGCCACGTCCCGCTTCGGCGCCGATCGCCGGGTCCTACGACCTCACGATTGCAGGCGTCGGCGGGACGGGCGTGGTGACCGTCGGCGCGGTGCTCGGCATGGCGGCGCATCTCGAAGGCAAGGGCGTGTCGATCTTCGACATGACCGGACTTGCGCAGAAGAATGGCGCGGTCCTGAGCCACCTGCGCATCGCGAACAGCCAGGACGAACTGGCCACCCCGGCCATCAGCGTCGGCGAGGCGGAACTGCTGCTCGGCTGCGACCTGATCGTGGCCGACTCGCCGGACGTGCGCCGCACCGTCGAGCATGGCCGCACCCGGATCGTGGTCAACGACCACCTGCTGCCGACCGCGCAGTTCCAGCTCATGCCGAACGTGGACTTCGGCCGCGATCGCGTGCTGAACGAGCTGCGCGGACTCGCCGGCGATTCGAACTGCCACTCGGTGGATGCCACCGAGGCGGCCCGGTTGCTGATGGGGGACACGGTGGGCTCGAACATGCTGCTCGTCGGCTACGCGTTGCAGCTTGGCCTGCTGCCGGTGAGCCTGGAGGCCGTCGTGAAGGCGGTGGAACTGAACGCCGTGGCGGTGAAATTCAATCTGAAGGCGCTCGCGCTCGGGCGGCTGCTCGCTGCGGACCGTGCGCGCTTCGACGAGTTGCTGCGGGCGCAGCAGCCCGCGGACGTGCTCGCCCGGCCCATGACGCTCGCCGACCGCATCACCCTGCGGCGGTCGCGGCTCACCGAGTACCAGGACGCGGCCTATGCATCGCGTTACCTGGAACTTGTCGAGCGCGTGAAAGCTGCGGAGTCGCGCGTGAAGCCGGGATCGACGGCTTTGACCGAGGCAATGGCCCGCTCCTATTACAAGCTGCTCGCCTGCAAGGACGAGTACGAGGTGGCACGGCTGTACACGAACGGCGACTTCGAGCGACGCATCCGCGAGCAGTTCGAGGGTGATTACGAGCTGCGCTTCAACCTGGCGCCGCCGCTGCTGGCGAAGCGCGACCCGGTGACAGGGCAGCTCAGGAAGCGCGAATACGGCCCGTGGGTGCTGCGGGCGTTCCGGGTGCTCGCGCGGCTACGCGGCCTGCGCGGGACAGTCTTCGACGTGTTTGGCTACACCGAGGAGCGCCGCGCGGAGCGGGCGCTGATCGGCGAGTACGAACAACTGGTCGCCAGGGTGACCGGCGCGGTCAACGAAAGCAACCTCGCGCTCGCGGTGCGGCTGCTGTCGCTGCCGGAAAAGATCAAGGGCTACGGGCATGTCAAGGACAGGAACCTCGCCGAGGTGCGCAAGGAACAGGCGGCGTTGCTCGAGCAGTTCGGCGAGCCGGTCCGGATGGCGAGCGCGGCCTGATCACGGCTCCTGTCACGGGATGCGCACATGAACCGAAGTTACGACGTCGCGCCGGTCACCCCGATCGATTACCGGCACCTGGCCGAGAAGCGACTGCCACGCTTCCTGTTCGACTACATCGACGGGGGAGCCAACGACGAGCAGACGATGGCTGCGAATGTCGCGGACTTCGCGGCCGTGAGGCTGCGCCAGCGGGTGATGCGCGACGTCTCCGGCGTCGACACCTCGACCACGCTCGCCGGCCGCAAGGTCGCGATGCCGCTGGCGCTGGCGCCGGTCGGCATGGCCGGAATGTTCGCGCGGCGCGGCGAGGCGATGGGCGCCCGGGCGGCGGACCACGCGGGCGTCCCGTTCACGCTGTCCACGCTCGGCGTGTGCACCATGGAGGAACTGCGCGCCGCCTCGCCGTCCCCGTTCTGGTTCCAGCTCTACATGATGCGCGACCGAGCGACCGTGCAGCGGCTGCTCGCCCGGGCCCGTGCAGCCGGCGTCGACACGCTGCTGTTCACGGTGGACCTTGCGGTGACGGGGCTGCGCCATCGAGACGTGCGCGTCGGCATGCTCGGGCGCCCGACGCTGAAGGTGAAGCTCGGCAAGCTCCGCCAGCTCGTCACGCGTCCCGGCTGGATCCGCGACGTGGGCCTCGGGGGCAAGCCGCATACCATCGGGAACCTGTCCGACGTCGTGCCGGACCCCACCGACCTCAACGCCTACAAGGCGTGGATCGACGCGCAGTTCGATGCCTCGGTGACCTGGAAGGACATCGAGTGGCTGCGGCGTATCTGGGACGGCAAGCTCTACATCAAGGGCGTGCTCGAGGCAGACGATGCCCGGGCTGCTGCCGACGTCGGCGCGGACGGTGTCGTCGTCTCGAATCATGGTGGCCGGCAGCTCGACGGCGTGGCCTCGTCGATCGCCAAGCTGCCGGCCGTGGTGGCGGCAGTCGGCGACCGGGTGGAAATCCTGCTCGACGGCGGAGTCCGCAGCGGCATCGACGTGCTGAGGGCTGTGGCGCTGGGTGCCCGGGGCGTGTTGATCGGGCGCCCCTGGGTGTGGGCCACCGCGGGCGCGGGCGAGCAGGGTCTCGTCGACCTGCTCGCGACTTTCCACGGTGAACTGCGCACGGCGATGGCACTCGCGGGTGTTGCCCGTATCGCCGACGCCGGGCCCGACCTGCTCGACCTGCGGCGCATCCTCGCACCTCATGATCCCGCCAATGGGTGTGGTTGTCGCCGTTCACCGGATGCTGGAGTCCTGAGGCAGGAGGAAGAACCATGAATGCCACCACCCCGTTTTCTGCCGTCGCGGCGGCGCAGCCGCCGGTCCCCACGGAGTTCACCGACTGCTTCGAGAGTCAGCGCGGTGCATTCCTCGCGCATCCTTACCCGAGCTACGCCGAGCGGATCGCGGACCTGCGCGCCATGCACCGGCTGCTGGTCGAGAATCGCGATGCGCTGGTCGAGGCCGTGCATCGTGACTACGGCAACCGCTCGACCTTCGAGACACTGTTTGCGGAGTGCTTCCTCAATCAGGAGG
>JAGOXN010000338.1 GCA_018059685.1 Steroidobacteraceae bacterium
CGGTGAGCCCGAGGAGCGCCCGGGCATGCCCCATTTCGAGCTGGCGCTGCTCCACGAGCGACTTCACCTCATCCGCCAGCTCCAGCAACCGCAGCAGATTGCTCACGGCTGCGCGTGACCGCCCGACCGCATCGGCCGCAGTCTGGTGCGTCATGTCGAACTCGCGCACCAGGCGGTCGAGCGCGCGTGCTTCCTCGAGCGGATTGAGGTTCTCGCGCTGGATGTTCTCGATGAGCGACATCGCCACCGCCGCCTCATCGGGCACGCGCCGGACCACCGCCGGAATGTCGTGCAGGCCCGCCATCTGCGCCGCCCGCCAGCGCCGCTCCCCGGCGATGATCTCGTAGCGATCTGGTTCGCCGACCGGCTGCCCGACGATGGGCCGGACGATGATTGGCTGCACCACGCCCTGCGCTCGGATCGAATCGGCGAGTTCCTGCAGGCTCTCCGGCCGCATGTCGAGGCGCGGCTGGTATCGGCCGCGCTGCAGCAGATCCACGGGGATCTTCGCCAGTTCCTCGTCGCGCCGCGGGCCGGCCGCCGGTGGCGCCGCGTCATCCCCGGGCGCGGGCGTATTCGTGCCGAGCAGGGCCTCGAGGCCGCGCCCGAGACTGGGTCGCTTGGTTGCCATGGCGCGATATTATGCCGGCCTCGCCGCACCAACACCGACGTCGACGAAGAAACCCGCGCGGCCTGGAGCCACTGAATGCGATTTCACGCAGCCCCGGCCTGTGGCCGGGTGGCCAGCCTCACGCTGCTTGCCGCCACGGCGGCGGCCGCCGAGCCGCCGCCGACGGTGCCGTGGGTGATCGCGTCCGCTGGCACGTTCGCGCTCGTCGAAGAGTTCGACTACCCGTACCGGCTCGGACTGCAGTACCGCTCGACGCCACGCACGGCCTGGGCCCTGGCGCCGGGAATCGGCGTGGCGGCCGGTCCGGACGGCATGGGCTACTTCTACGCCGACCTCGCGCACGATTTCCACCTGCCCCGGCAATGGTCGATGACGCTGAGCCTCGCGGCCGGCTATTTCCTCAATGGCGATGCCATCGGGGCGAATGAGCAACTGGAGTTCCAGAGCGGGCTCGAATTGACGCGCGCATTGAAGAATGGAATGCGTATCGGCCTCGCCGGATATCACGTCTCGAACGGGGGCTTCGCGCACCCGAACAACGGTTCCGAGGCGCTGGTGCTCCTGCTTGGGATACCGGTCAGGTCGTCACGGTAGCGCCGTCGCCGTCCGCCCGTATGCCCGAGGCCGCGAGCTGCGCGTCTTCCTCGCGACGGATCAGCTCGCCGGCCAGCGCGAGGTAGGCGAGCGCGCCGCGCGAGTCCTTGTCGTGGTACATCGCTGCGCGACCGAAGCTCGGTGCCTCCGCGAGCCGGACGTTGCGCGGGATGATGGTGCGGAACACCTTGTCGCCGAAGTGCATGATGAGCTGCGCGGAGACCTCGTTCGACAGGTTGTTGCGCGGATCGAACATCGTGCGCAGGATGCCTTCGAGCTGCAGGTCGGGATTGACGCTCGCCCGGATCTGCTCGACCGTGCCCATGAGCGCCGACAGGCCCTCGAGCGCGTAATACTCGCACTGCATCGGCACGAGCACCGAGTCGGCGGCGACCAGCGCGTTGAGCGTGAGCAGGTTGAGCGCGGGCGGACAGTCGATGACGATCACCTCGTAGAGGTTACGCACCGGCTTCAGGGCATTGCGCAGGCGCAGCTCCCGCCCGATCTTGGTCATCAGCTGGACCTCGGCCGCCACGAGATCCTGGTTGCCCGGCACCAGCGTGAATCCGCCCGGATCCACCGGTACCAGCGCGGCCGCGAGTTCGGCATCGCCGAGCAGCACGTCCGTCATCGAGCGGCGCAGGTTGCGCTTGTCCACGCCGCAGCCCATGGTCGCGTTGCCCTGCGGGTCGCAATCGAGCAGCAGCACCTTGCGCTGCGTCGCCGCGAGCGAGGCCGCGAGGTTCACGGCGGTGGTGGTCTTGCCGACGCCGCCTTTCTGGTTGGCCACCGCGATGACGCGCTTCATGGGTGGACAAGCATACCCGACCCGCGCCACCCGCCCGCGCCCGGTGACCGGCAATCGCTTTTGGACCCGGCCCGGTCGAGTGCCCGGATCGCGCTCAGGCGTCCGTCCGGTCGTGCGAGCGGCACAGCTCGACGAGATGGCGTTCCTCGTCGAGTCCGGGGACCGCGAGCCGGTGGACGCTCGCGACTTTCCAGCCCTTCAGCTTCTTCGCGAGTTCGTCCGCCGGATAGCGGCCCTTCATCGCGAGGAGCCGGCCGCCACCGGCGACCAGCGGCCCGGCGACCCGCACCAGATCGGCGACAGGTCCAACGGCACGGGCGATGACCGTGTCGTAGCGAACGCCGGGCGCGTGACTCTCGGCACGGGCCTGCCTGACCTCGACGTTCTCCAGCTCGAGCGCGTCGCGCACGTGCTCGAGGAACCGGCACTTCTTGCCGGTCGACTCGATGAGCGTGAAGTCGCGGTCAGGCTCCACGATGGCGAGCGGGATGCCCGGAAAGCCCGCGCCACTGCCCACGTCGGCAACGCGTGTGCCACGCAGGTAAGCTCGCACGCTCAGGCTGTCGAGGACGTGCCTGGTGATCTGCGGCCCGCGCTCCCGGATCGCGGTGAGGTTCATGCGCGCATTCCACTCGTCCAGCAGGTCGAGGTGCGCAATCAACCGGCGCGCGTCGTCCGGCGAAAGATCGATACCCAGGACCCGGGCGCCGTCGACCAGTGCCCGGTCAGGATCGAGACGTTCGTTGGACTCGAGTTCGGAGGCGGTCATGGCGGGGCTCGTGAGCATGTTCATTATCGCCCGATCCCGACGGCCCGGGGCGTGGCAGGATGACCTTGGGAACGTCCCCGATTTCTCCCCGATTTGTCCAAACTCCGCAGGGAATGAAAGCAATGACGACGAGCCCTCCGAGCAAGCACGATGCCGGGCCGGTGAGCCTGGTCGACCAGGAACGAGTACGAGAGGTGGTCGCCGAGTCGGTGCGCAACCTCTGGGAAGTCGTGAATAACCTGACACGGCTGCGTCCGGAACGACGAGACCGCTATCGCGTGTCGATATTCGGCTCGGCGCGCACGCAGCCTGGCGACCTGGCGTACGTCGAGACCCGGCGACTGGCGGCGGCACTGGCGGCGATGGACTGCGATATCATCACGGGCGGCGGCCCCGGTCTGATGCAGGCCGCCAACGAGGGTGCGGCCTCGGTGCCCGGGGCGGCCCAGTCGTATGGCATACGCATCGAGCTGCCATTCGAGCAGGACGTGAATGCCTTCGTCACCCAGGCGTACGAGCACCGCACCTTCTTTACGCGGCTGCACCAGTTCGTCCTGACGTCCGATGCCTTCATCGTGGCCCCCGGCGGAATCGGGACCGTCCTGGAGACGATGATGGTCTGGCAACTGCTCCAGGTGGGACATCTGCGGGATACTCCCCTGATCCTGGTG
>JAGOXN010000340.1 GCA_018059685.1 Steroidobacteraceae bacterium
ACCCCACACCTGCAACTGCTCAATCGCCGCGGCGCGGAAGGTGTCGCCGGCCGCGAGTACGACTTTGCGGCCGTCCTGCACGAGGCTGCGCGCGAGCTTGCCGATGGTCGTGGTCTTGCCCGAGCCGTTGACGCCGACGACCAGCACGACGAACGGCCGCTTCGACTCATCGACCAAGAGCGGTTGGCTCACCGGTTTGACGACGTCGAGCATTCCCTTGCGCAGCGCCGCGACGAGCGCGTCGAGGCTGCCGAGTTCCTTGCGCGCCACCTGTTTGCGCAGCCCGCCCAGGATCGTCTCCGTCGTCTCGATGCCGACGTCGGCGCCAATCAACCGGGTCTCGAGCTCGTCGAGGACCTCATCGTCGATCCTGCCGCCCGGCAGCAGGTTCGCGAGGTCGTAGGTGAGCCAGGAGTCGCCACGGTTCAGTTTCGCCCGAAGGCGCGCGATGAAGCCGGGCTGCTTCGGCGCGGGCTCGGCCGCAACGGCTACGTCGGCCTTCTTCGACCTGAAACTGAACAGTGCCATGACCCGGGGTGGACGGAACGGAGCGGCGATTGTAGCGGATGGTGCCGTTGACGATCGCCGGGCGGCCGGCCTGCCGGGTGGGTGCTCAGGCCCGCAACGCCACCCGTTCGGTCGGTGAGGTCTCGGTCGATGCCGGCGCGCGCGGCCGCAGGCTGGACAGCGCGCCCGTCCACCTGGACAGCTCGTCCAGCATCTGCTGCGCAGAGTGGTCGATCAGCCGGTTCGAAACGAACCTGCCCTGTTCGTCCAGCGCCTGGGCCACCATCGGCACGGCGACGCCCTCGACCATCGGCATCATCTTCAGCGTCGTGACCAGTTGCTTGGCCATCTGCACCGCGCGCAGGCCACCCGACACGCCCCCGTAGCTGACGAAGCCGCAGGCCTTGTAGTTCCACTCGTGGTAGACGAAGTTCAGCGCATTCACGAAGGACGGAGGCGGGTTGAAGTTGTACTCGGGCGTCACGAATACGAAGGCATCGGCCGCGGCGACGCTGGCCGACCAGGCCCGGGTATGGGCGTGTTCGTATCGCTGCGCGGCCGGGTGAACGGGCTCGTCGTAAATCGGTAGTGCGAAGTCCGCCAGGTCGATGAGGCGCACGTCGAAGCGGCCATGCTGCCGGGCGAATTCATGAAACCAGGCGGCCACTGCGGGACCCACCCGGCCCGGGCGGGTACTGGCAATCACGACATGAAGTCTGGATTTCAATTCAGGGCTCCTTGTGGCTGGACTGGGCGCCTGCAGGGCGCCGGATGAAACGGTGGCCACGGCCGGATGAGCGTGGCCGGTTGCGGACGACTCAGTGCGGCATGCGGCCGAAGCGGCCGTCGTTGAAATCGGCGATGGCCTGGCGGATCTCGTCCTGGCTGTTCATCACGAACGGGCCATGGCCGACGATCGGCTCGTCGATCGGCTCGCCGCTGAGCAGCAGCACGGTGGCATCGCTGTTCGCTTCCAGCAGCACATCGCGGCCGGCGCGGTCGAGCATCACCATCTGCGCCTCGCGTGCAATCTCGCGGCCATTGACCTCGACCGTGCCGCGCAGCACGACCAGCGCCGCCGTATGGCCTTCGGGAAGCTGAAACCGGGCGACACGGCCCTGGCCCAGGCGTACGTCCCATACGTTCATCGCGGTGAAGGTGCGCGCGGGGCCGGCGTGACCGTCGTACTCGCCGGCGATCACCCGCACCCGGCCGGCCTCGCCGGGCAGGACCACCGACGGGATGTCGGCGTCGAGCAGGGCCTGGTAGCCCGGCGTGGCCATCTTGTCGCGGGCCGGCAGGTTGACCCAGAGCTGCACCATTTCCAGCGTGCCGCCCGTGCGGGTGAATTCGTGCGAGTGGAATTCCTCGTGCAGGATGCCGGAGGCGGCGGTCATCCACTGCACGTCGCCGGGGCCGATCCTGCCGCCCGCCCCGGTCGAGTCGCGATGCTCGACCTCGCCTTCATAGACGATGGTGACGGTCTCGAACCCGCGGTGCGGGTGCTGGCCGACGCCCCGCGGCCGGGCGGCCGGCGGGAATTTCGCCGGTCCGGCGTAGTCGAGCAGCAGGAACGGGCTCAGGTGCTGCCCATGGCTGTCGTACGAAAACATCGAGCGGACCGGGAAGCCGTCGCCGACCCAATGCGGCCTGGGGGCGCTGTAGGTGCCAAGGACCTTCTTCATGGGGCTCTCCTGCTGGCTGGCTCAGATGGCGTCTGTCGACGGGAGACACCTTAATCTCATGACGATTTACCTGGTAGAGGCGGTTTTCTACACTCATCGTCCTGTATATAGAACGATGAGGGTGCGTCCATGCAGGATCTGAACGACCTCTATTATTTCGTGCAGGTCGCCGACCATCAGGGATTCGCGCCGGCCGGGCGCGCGCTCGGAATCCCGAAATCCAAGCTGAGCCGGCGTATCGCGCTGCTCGAGGAGCGCCTGGGCGTGCGACTGATCCAGCGCTCCACGCGCCGATTCTCCGTGACCGAGATCGGCCAGCTGTACTACGACCGCTGCAAGGCGATGCTGGTGGAAGCGGAGGCGGCGCAGGAGGCCATCGACCGCACCCGCTCCGAGCCCTGCGGCACCGTGCGCATGAGTTGTCCGATCACCCTGCTGGATGCCAACGTCGGAGTCATGGTGGCCGACTTCATGCTCGATTATCCCGGTGTCACCGTGCACCTGGAGTCCACCAACCGCCGTGTCGACGTGATCGGCGAAGGGATCGACGTGGCCATCCGGGTGCGCACGCCGCCGCTGGACGACAGCGACCTGGTGCTACGGGTGCTGGCCGAGCGCACCTCGTGCGTGGTGGGCAGCCCGGCGCTGCTGGCCGGACGCACGCTGCCGCTGATGCCGGTCGACCTGTCGAGCCTGCCCAGCGTCGACATGGGCCCTCCGAAATCGCAGTACACATGGTCGCTGCAGGGTCCGGACGGTGCGTCGGTCACGATCCGGCACGAGCCGCGGCTGGTCACCGACAACATGCTCGCCCTGCGTGTGGCGGCGGTTCGCGGCGTGGGAATCGCGCAGTTGCCGACCATGATGGTGGCCGACGAACTGAGAAGCGGCCGCCTCGTCAGGATCGTGCCGGCCTGGATCGCCCGGAGCGGCATCGTGCATGCGGTGTTTCCTTCGCGGCGCGGCCTGCTGCCTGCGGTGCGCAGCCTGCTCGACTACCTCGCCACGCGTTTCGCGCAACTGGACGAGCACTGATCCGGGCGGGCCTGGTCAGCGAGGCACCGCCTGCGCGTCGGTGTCCCATGTGGCGAGGACGCCGCTCGGCCAAAGGGAGAAACAAAAAGGGCGGGTCGCGAGACCCGCCCTTCTTCCTGTCCTTGCGGATCTCGTCGTTACGGCTGGACGACGGCCGGATTGGTGATGAACACGAACGGTCCGCCCGGGGCGACCGCCGAGGCCGCGAACTTGACCGCCTGCGTCTGCATCTCGAC
>JAGOXN010000061.1 GCA_018059685.1 Steroidobacteraceae bacterium
GATTGAGCCGCTCGGCCGCTTCCTGTTCCGTCAACGCAGCCTGCTCGCGTTCGCGCTGGAGGCGCGCGCCGGGCCCGTCCGATGGGCCACCCACCTCGTCGCCCGGACCCGTCACTGCGCCGCCCGCTCCGCTTCGAGCAGCTTGCCGGCTTCCGTGGAGGTCGCGAAATCGCGCGTCAGCCGGCGCGCGTAGTCCTGCGCCTGCTGGGAATCGCCAAGCGCCCTCTCGATGCGGTAGCCGAGCCACAATGCCTGCGAAGAAGTGGGCGCGACCGCAAGATACCTCTGCAGGAAAGCGCGCGCCTGCAGGTTGTTGCCGGACTCGTGGCTCAGGTCCGCGAGCTGGAACAGCGCATCCTGCTGGTCCGGGCGGATCGCCAGCGCCTTGCGGAAGTACTTCTCCGCATCCTTGGCTCGTTCATCGGCGCGCGCGCAGCGCCCGGCATTCGAGTAGGCCACGTCCGGGGTGCGATACAGGGGACTCTCGGCCGCCTGGAGGAAGTAAGCTTCGCCGCGCTTCTTGTCGCCCTTGCGGCAGAGGAACACCGCGAAGTTATTGAGCGAATCCGGATTGTCGCGGCCGTACTTGATGGCCAGCTCGAAATGGGTCTCGGCCTTGCGGTCCTCGCCGAGGCGGTCGTAGAGGAAGCCGGCGGCCATCTGTGCCTCGGTCGAGTGCGCGTCCTGCTCGAGCGCCTTCTCGATCTTCTGCCGCGCGGTGACGAGATCGTCCTGTCGCATGTAGGTCATGCCGAGCTGGGCATTGATCTTCGCGGCCTGCTCGCGCTCCGACCGGCTCATGCTCTTTTCGGCTGACTGCACGACCGGTGCCGCGAGGATGAACGCCAGGACGACGAGGAGCGGACGACGCACTCGACTCATGCCTGCACCACGGTCTGCGCAAGGAGCTTCCGGCCGAGACGCATCGTCGTCCGGTCGTTGACCCGGCCCACGAGCTGGCCGCAGGCCGCATCGATGTCGTCGCCCCGCGTACGCCGGATCGTGGCGATAACCCCACCCCGGAGGAGCATGTCCCGGAAGCGCACGATCGCGTCCTCCGTTGATCGACGGTACTGAGTGCCCGGGAACGGATTGAAGGGAATCAGGTTCACCTTGGCCGGGCGTCCCCTCAGCAAGGCAATGAGCTCGCGCGCGTGCGCGGGCTGGTCATTGATGCCGTCCAGCATGACGTATTCGAAGGTGACGCTGCGCGCGTTCTGCTTCTCGACGTAGTGCCAGCAGGCGTCGAGCAGTTCCGCGATCGGGTGCTTGCGATTGATCGGCACGAGCTCGCTGCGCAGTGCGTCGTTCGGCGCGTGCAGCGAGACGGCGAGCGCCACGTTGGTCTCGTCGGCGATGCGGATCATCTGCGGCACGAGACCCGACGTGCTGATGGTGACCCGGCGGCGCGACAGGTCGAGACCGAGGTCGTCCATCATGACCTCCGCGGCCGGGACGACATTGCGGTAGTTGGCGAGCGGCTCGCCCATGCCCATGAATACGACGTTGGTAATGACGCGGTCGCCCCCGGGGGCATACCCGAGCTCGCGATTCGCGAGCCAGACCTGCCCGAGGATCTCGGCCACTTCCAGGTTGCGGTTGAAGCCCTGCTGCGCGGTCGAGCAGAACGTGCAGTCCATGGCACAGCCGACCTGGCTCGAAATGCACAGCGTCCCCCGGCCTGGCTCCGGGATGAACACCATTTCGATCGCCTGCCCGCTCTCGAGGCGCAGCAGCCACTTGCGGGTGCCGTCGGCGGAGGCCTGCGAGACCAGCACCTCGGGCGCGCGGATTTCGGCCACGCCCGCGAGGCGTGCACGGAAGTCCCTGCCGAGGTCGGTCATGGCGTCGAACTCGCCGGTCGCGCGGCGATAGATCCACTTCATGAGCTGGCGGGCGCGGAACGGCTTCTCGCCCAGCCCGCGGACGAACGCCTCCATCCCGGACCGGGTCAGGCCCAGGAGGTTCGTCGGGGTCGTCGTGGCATCGCCCATGACCGGGTTTGACAGCACAGGCGCACAGGGTTCCGCGTGTCAGCGCGGACAGATCTCGGTCTCGGCGAAGAAGTAGGCCACTTCGCGCGCCGCATTATCCAGGCTGTCCGAGCCATGGACGACGTTCTGCTCGATGCTCTCGGCGAGATCGGCACGAATGGTGCCGGGAGCCGCCTTCTTCGGGTCGGTCGCTCCCATGATCTCGCGATGCTTCGCGACCGCATTCTCGCCTTCGAGCACCTGCACGATGACCGGGCCGGAGGTCATGTAGGAGACGAGGTCGCGGAAAAACGGGCGCTCGCGGTGCACCGCGTAGAAGCCCTCCGCCTGCGTCTGGCTCAAGCGCGTCATGCGGGCGGCGACGATGCGCAGCCCCGCCTTCTCGAAGCGGCGGTAGACGTCGCCGATGACGTTCTTGCGGACTCCATCGGGCTTCACGATGGACAGGGTGCGTTCGACGGACATGCGAATCCTCTGGGTGGGACCGTGTGGCCCCGCTGCGCGTTGGACGGAGCCCCAGGATCTTGCGACCCGCGCGAGCGCGGGTCCGCAACGGGGCCAACCTCGGAAATGCGACGCGCCAGTATACCCGCGGGGTCTCCGCGAGCCAAGAATGTTCAGCCCCGGCAGGCAGTTAGACGTTGAAGCTCTCGCCGCAACCGCACTCGCCGCGCACGTTCGGGTTGTGAAACTGGAACGCTTCGTTCAAACCCTTGCGGACGAAATCGATTTCCGTGCCATCGACGTAGCGCAGGCTCGCGGCATCGACGATGACCTTGACCCCGTCCTGCTCGTACACCGTATCGTCGGGGCCGATCTCGTCGGCGTAGTTGACCATGTAGGCGAAGCCCGAGCAGCCGGTCTTCTTGACTCCGAGTCGCAGTCCGACACCGCGGCCACGACTGGCGAGAAAGCTGCGTACCCGCTCGGCGGCTGAAGACGTGAGTGAAACTGGCATGGCGTCCGTGCAGGTCCCATTCGGTGAGTGGCGTGACGTGATTCTACACCGTAGACCCCGTTGCTCCGCGCCAGTTCCGGGCGGCATCCCGCACGGCATCCTGCAATGTGACGAACCGCGCGAACTTCGCAGGCGGCACCTGCAGGGCATCGACGGCCTCACGCCAGTCCCAGGACTCGAGGTCGGCGGGCGTCGCACCCGGCAGCCGCTCGGTGAGCCAGGATGCGCCCGCCAGGAAATGCGGGCAGCCAAAGGCACGGAATCGGGCCTCGACTACCCGCCCTCGCTCGTGCCGCAGCTGCAACCGGACTCGAGCTCCCTGCTCGCGGTCGCCCGCGCAACCCTCGACGATGCCGGTGGCGTTCGACAGGTCGCCCGATCCCGGCAGTGCCTGGAACCGACTCAGCACTTCGTCGCTGTAGCGTGCGTCGGCGTGCATCACGACTCACCGTCTGCCACGACCGGTGCCACCGCGCGCAGTCGCTGCACTTCCTCGCGGATGCGGTGCACGGCATACGCGACGTCCTGATCCGACGTGAAGCGCCCGAGGCTGAGGCGCAGCGAGCTCTGCGCGAGCCGCTCGCTGCGCCCGAGCGCACGCAGGACGTAGGACGGCTGCCCATGCATCGACGCGCACGCGGAGCCCGAGGCGACCGCGAGGTCCGCGAGCGCGAGCAGCAGGCTCTCGCCTTCCACGTCGTCGATGCTGACGCTCAGTATCCCCGGCGCGCAATGCTCCGCACTGCCGTTCCGCCAGACGCCGGGCAGCCGGGCGAGACCGTCCCAGAGTGCATCGCGCAGCGTGGCTATGCGCCCCGATTCCGTCGCCATCCCGGCCCCTGCGATGCGGTACGCCGCACCCATCCCCGCGACCTGGTGAGTCGGCACGGTGCCGGAACGCAGGCCGCGCTCCTGGCCGCCGCCGAACAGCAGCGGCACGAGCCCGAGGCGTGGCTCGAGCCGCACGCAGAGGGCCCCGACGCCCTTGGGACCGTGTACCTTGTGCGCCGTGAGCGCGAGCAGATCGATGCAGTCGCGCTCGACGTCGAGCGGCAACTTGCCGGCGGACTGTGCAGCGTCGACGTGCAGCAGCACTCCCCGTGCACGACACAGCCGTCCCACGGTCCCGACGTCCTGCACCACTCCGGTCTCGTTGTTCACGTGCATCAGCGAGACGAGGATGCTGTCGGCACGCAGGGCGTCCTCGACCTGCCCCGGCGCCACGATTCCATCGGCACCCGGCTTCAGATAGGTGACCTCGAAGCCCTCGCGCTCGAGCTGCCGGCAGGAATCGAGCACCGCCGGGTGTTCGGTACGGGAGGTGACCAGGTGCCGGCCACGCACCCCGTAGTAACGTGCCGCGCCGAACAGGGCGAGGTTGTCCGCCTCGGTGGCGCCGGAGGTCCACACGACCTGCTCGGGCGTCGCGCCGACGAGTGCCGCGACCTCTTCGCGCGCCCGCTCGACACGTGCCCGGGCGCGGCGGCCCGGTTCGTGGCCGACGGCCGCAGGATTGGCGAAGTCGCCTGCGGGCCCGCAGCACTCGAGCATTTCCTCGATCACGCGCGCGTCGACCGCCGTGGTCGCGGCGTTGTCCAGATAGACGACGGGATTCATGGCGCGCGACCGACCCGAGGCGCTGGAGGGTCGCCTGCGCGGCGGCGGCGGCCCTGCACCGAAGTGAGAATGCCGCGCAGGATGTTGATCTCGTTCTGATCGGGCATCGCGCGATTGAACAGGCGTCGCAACCGCGCCATCAGGTGGCCCTCGCCCGTACGGTCGTGGAAATCGATCTCGTCCAGGACCTGCTCGAGATGCGCGTAGAAGCGCTCCATCTCCGTGGCGCTCGCGAACGGGATGCCGACCGGCGCCGCGTCCCCGCCCGTCCCGCGACGCGCGAGCAGGATTTCGTAGGCCATCACCTGCACCGCCATCGCGACGTTGAGCGAAGCATAGGCGGACCCGGTCGGGATGCCGACCAGCACCTGGCAGCGCTCGATGTCGTCGTTCGACAACCCGGTGCGCTCGGCGCCGAACAGCACCGCCGCCTTGCCCGAAGCCGACGCGCCCGCGATCTCCAGCGCGGCGTCGCGCGGCTCGGCGACGCGCCACGGCAGGTGGCGCGAGCGGGACGTCGTGCCGACCACCAGGCCGCAATCGGCGACCGCGCTGCGCACATCCGGGTAGATGCCGGCATCGCGCAGCACGTCGTCGGCACCCGCCGCCATGACCGTGGCCTCGGTCGCCGGAAATCGCTCGGGCGCGACGAGCGCGAGCTCGTCGAGGCCCATCGTCTTCATCGCCCGCGCCGCCGCACCGATATTACCCGGATGCGAAATGCCGACGAGGACGATGCGGACGGACATGCTCTGCTATTCTAGCGGACCGCATGCAGCCACTCCTCAACATCGCGGTCCGCGCCGCACGTCGCGCGGGCGACCTGATCGTCCGCAACGTCGACCGGGTACCCTCGCTGGGGGTGCGCACGAAGAGCCGGAACGATTTCGTCACCGAGATCGACCAGCTCGCCGAACGGGACATCGTCGAGACGATCCGCCGCGCGCACCCCGACCACGGCTTCCTCGGCGAGGAAGGCGGGCGCAGCGGCGGCGACGAGTTCGTGTGGATCATCGATCCGCTCGATGGCACTACGAACTTCCTGCACGGCTTCCCGACGTTCGCGGTCTCGCTGGCCTGCGAGCACCGCGGCCGCCTCGAGCACGGGGTCGTCTACGACCCGATGCGCCAGGAACTGTTCACCGCGTCGCGTGGCGACGGCGCGCAGCTCGACGGGCGGCGCATCCGCGTCAGCAGGCAGGTGGAACTCGAAGGCTCACTCATCGGTACCGGCTTTCCCTATCGCGCGAATGCGCGCTGGATCGACGAATACCTCGCGATGCTGAAGGCGATCATGCAGCAGGCGGCTGGCATCCGCCGTCCCGGTGCCGCGGCGCTCGATCTCGCTTACGTCGCCGCGGGCCGCATCGACGGGTTCTGGGAGATCGGCCTCAATGCCTGGGACACGGCTGCCGGGACGATCCTGATTACCGAGGCGGGAGGGCGCATCGGCACCCTGTCGGGAGGCGAGTACCGGCAGGGTGGCAACGTCATCGCCGGCACCCCGAAGGTGTACGAGGCCATGGTCGAGTGCCTGCGCCCCTTCATCCCCGAGGCCCTGCGGGAAGGCTGATCCGACCGCAGGTCCCCTATCCGGACCCCGTGCGCTCGGGTACATTCGCGCGCACTGCCCCACAGGGCGCCGTAGAAACGCTCGCGAGGCCCGGCTCATGATGAAGCGCCTGTTCTCGACCAAGCCGATCGGTGAACTGCACGAAGCCGATTCGGCCAACGAGTTGCATCGCACGCTCGACGCCCGGGCGCTCGTGCTGCTCGGAATCGGGGCGATCATCGGCACTGGCATCTTCGTGTTGACGGGTACCGCGGCGGCCAATCATGCCGGCCCGGCGCTCGTGCTGTCCTTCGTCGTTGCGGGCATCGGCTGCGCGTTCGCGGGACTCTGTTATGCCGAGTTCGCATCCATGATTCCAGTGGCGGGCAGTGCGTATTCTTACTCGTATGCGACGCTCGGTGAATTCATCGCGTGGTTCATCGGCTGGAACCTCATCCTCGAGTACCTGTTCGCCGCGGCCACCGTCGCCGTCGGCTGGTCGGGATACGTGGTGAGCCTGGTCGAGCAGTTCGGCATCATGCTGCCGGATGCCCTGACCAACGCGCCGTTCACCAAGGGCGTGGGGCATTTCGAGATCGTTCGCACCGAGGCACTGGTCAACCTGCCCGCGGTTCTCGTGGTGGCGGCGATCACGGCGCTCTGCTACGTCGGCATCCACCAGTCCGCACGCTTCAACGCGGTCGTCGTGGCGATCAAGGTCGCGGTGATCCTGCTGTTCATCGGCTTCGGCATCTGGGTCGTCGATGGCGCGAACTGGCAGCCGTTCATTCCCGAGAACAACGGGCAGTTCGGACGGTTCGGGGTGAGTGGTGTCCTGCAGGCCGCGGGGATCATCTTCTTCTCGTACATCGGCTTCGACGCGGTGTCCACCGCGGCACAGGAGGCGAAGAATCCGCAGCGCGACATGCCGACCGGTATCCTCGCGAGCCTCGCGATCTGCACGGTGCTCTACGTCGCCGTGTCCGCCGTACTGACCGGCATGGTGCACTACTCGGAGCTCAACACCGCCGCACCCGTAGCGCTCGCGCTCGACCGGCACCCGGAACTGTCGTGGCTCGCGGGCTGGATCAAGCTCGGGGCGATCGCCGGCATGACCTCGGTGATGCTGGTCATGACGCTCGGCCAGCCGCGCATTTTCTACGCCATGTCGCGCGACGGCCTGCTGCCGCCGCTGTTCCGGCGCGTGCACCCGAAGCACAAGACGCCGCACATCGGAACGTTGATCACGGGTTCGCTCGCCGCGCTCATTGCGGGCCTGTTCCCCGTGACCATCCTCGGCGAGCTGGTCTCGATCGGCACCCTGCTCGCCTTCGCTACGGTCTGCATAGGGGTACTGGTACTGCGCTACACGCGGCCGGACCTCCAGCGCCCGTTCCGCGTTCCCGCACCGTGGTTCGTGTGCATCGCGGGCGCGCTGATCTGCGCCGGCATGATGGCCTCGCTGCCTCCCGACACGTGGGTGCGGCTGCTCGGGTGGACTGCCGCGGGCATGCTGGTCTACGCCTTCTACGGCTACCACCACAGCGAGCTCCGGAAGAGCGGGCGCTGAAAAGCATCAGAAGCGCAGGTCGGGTACTGCCAGTCAGCAGCGTCGGGAGCGGGGTGACCTTTCCAGGGACGCCGTGGATCCATCCCTGGAGGCTCCGCGCGCAACGTCCTGTTGCGCGACGGCCCTGGAAAGGTCACCCCGCTCCCGACGCTGCCGACAGGTCGGCGTGACTACAAGCACCCCAGGCCGAGGACCCGCCTGAAGACCCTAATCGCCCGCGGCTCGCTCCTCGCGGCGCGTCGCCCACAGCGAGGCGATGACGCCGCCCGCGAGCGTGCCGACGATGATGCCGAGCGACACCAGGTTCGGCACATGGAAGTGGCCCACGAGCAGCATCTTGACGCCGACGAAGGCGAGGATCAGCACCAGGCTGTACTTGAGATAGCGGAACATCGCCATCATGCCCGCGACCGCGAAGTAGAGCGATCGCAGGCCCAGGATCGCGAAGGCGTTCGACGTGAATACCAGGAACGGGTCGCGCGTCACCGCGAGGATCGCCGGGATCGAGTCCACCGCGAACACTACGTCCGTCAGCTCGACCATGACGAGCGCCACGAAGAGCGGCGTCGCATAGAGCCGACCCTCCCTGCGCACGAAGAATCTCGCGCGCTCGAGGTCGTCGGTGACCGGCACGAACCGTCGCACGAGGCGCGCCGGCAGGCTCGCGCCGAAATCCGGCGTCGCGTCGTCGTCGCGCAGCATCCTGAGCGCCGAGACGAGCAGGATCGCGCCGAACACGTAGAACATCCAGTCGAAGTGCGCAAGCAGCGTCGTGCCGGCCGCGATCATGAGGCCGCGCAGCACGATCGCGCCGACGATGCCCCAGAAGAGCACCCGGTACTGGTAGAGGGTCGGGATCCTGAGGTAGGCGAAGATGAGCGCGATGACGAAGATGTTGTCGACCGACAGCGACCACTCGAGCAGGTAGCCAGTGATGAACTGGATGACCGCGTCCGCGCCGCCCCGCACGCCCCCGCCCGGCACGAACCCGAACCATCGGTGCTCGTACAGGCCGTAGACCACGATGTTGAACGAGAATGCGACGCTCACCCAGACCGTCGTCCAGAAGAGCGCCTGCCGGACCGAGAGCGCCGCGGCCTCGCGGTGCAGCACGCTCAGGTCCAGGAACAGGAGCGCGAGGAAGAAGGCGAGGAACCCGCCCCACACCAGCTCCGTCACCGCGCCACCCCCCTCGCTTTCATCGGTTGGACGCGACCAGCATCAGGGCATGTCGTCCACGGTGCCCTTCTCCCGCTGCACGGGCATCAGGTCCCGCGCCGTGAGCTTGAGGTCCAGGGCAACGGAACTCGCCACGAAGATGGACGAATACGTACCGACGAAGACGCCGATGGCGAGGGCCGCGGAGAATCCCTTGAGGACATCGCCCGCGATCAGGAGCAGGGCGAAGACCGCGATCAGCGTGGTGACGCTGGTCATCAGGGTCCGCGAGAGGGTCTCGTTGATGGCGAGGTCGATGATCTCGGCCGGGGCTCCCTTGCGGGTCATCACGAAGCGCTCGCGGATGCGGTCGAACACGACGACGGTGTCGTTCAGGGAGTAGCCCACCACGGCGAGGATCGCCGCGAGCGTCGGCAGGTCGAACGTCCACTGCGTCGCGGAAAAGACCCCGAGCACGAGGATCGGGTCGTGCAGCGCCGCGACGATCGATCCGACCCCGAGCTTCCACTGGAAGCGCATCGCCACGTAGGCCATGATCAGCAGGAACGCGAACAGCGCCGCGAGCGCGCCCTGCTCCGCCAGCTCCTCGCCCACCTGCGCGCCGACCACCTCGGTGCGCCGAAGTTGCGCCGCGGGCTCGTGGGCCTGCAGCGCCGCCAGCACCTCCTGGCTCACGACATTCACGTCCTTGCCGGCCTCCGGCAGCAGCCGCACGAGCACGTCGTGCGCCGTGCCGAAGCTCTGCACGACCGCATCCTCGAAACCGGCCGCGCCGAGCGCACCCCGCACCTGATCGAGGTCGACCGCCTCCGGGAAGGAGAGCTCGAGGACCACGCCTCCCGTGAAGTCGATGCCCAGGTTCAGGCCGCGAACGGCCAGCAGCAGCACCGATGCCAGGAGCAACGTGCCCGAGATGGCATACCAGCGCCTCCGCAGCGGCATGAACCGGAAGCTGGTCTTCTTCTTGAAGAACTCCATGCGGATTGCCTCAGATCGGGAGGGCTGCGAGCTTGCGCCGCCGGCCCCAGATCACGTGGATGAGCGCCCGGCTGCCGATGATCGCGGTGAACATCGAGGTCAGGATGCCGATGCACAGCGTGACCGCGAAGCCGCGTACCGGGCCGGTGCCGAAGGTGAAGAGCACGATGCCAGCGATCAGCGTCGTGATGTTGGAGTCGGCGATGGCAGAAAATGCCTTGTCGAATCCCGCGTTGATCGCGGCGTGAGGGCTCATCCCGTTGCGCAGTTCCTCGCGGATGCGCTCGTAGATCAGCACGTTGGCGTCGGCGGCCATGCCGACCGTCAGCACGATTCCCGCGATGCCAGGCAGCGACAGCGAGGCCTGCAGCAGCGACATCAGCGCCGTGAGTAGCACCATGTTCGACAGGAGGACGGCGCTCGCCACCAGGCCGAACATCCGGTAGTAGGCGATGAGGAAGATGAACATCCCGACCAGGCCGACCATCAGTGCCCTGTATCCGCGGTCCACGTTGTCCTGGCCGAGGCTCGGGCCGATGGTGCGCTGCTCGACGATGTAAAGGGGCGCCGCGAGGGAACCGGCCCGCAGCAGCAGCGCGAGCTCACGCGCCTCGCCGGCGAGCAGGCCGGTGATCTGGAAGTTGCTGCTGAACACGCCGCGGATCGTCGCGACGTTGATGACCTCCTCCTCCCTGCATTCGGTGCCCGAGCGCACACCGTTGCACGGCTCCGTCTCCGCGACGCGCTTCGTCTCGATGAAGACCACCGCCATCGGGCGCCCGAGGTTCTCGCGGGTGGTCTCGAGCATCCGCGAGGCGCCACGCGCATCGAGCTTCACGTTGACGGCGGGCTGCCCCTCGGAGAAACCCGAACCCGCGTCGACCAGCTGCTCGCCAGACGCGATCACGTCGCGCTTGAGCAGCACCGGACCGCCTTCGCGGCGCTGGTAGAGTCTCGAACCGAGGGGCGCACGCCGGGTGCGCTCCGCCTCGAGGGCATCGTTCTGATCGTCCACCAACCTGAACTCGAGGGTCGCAGTCGCGCCGAGCACCCGCAGCGCCTCGTTCGGGTCCTGGACTCCCGGCAGCTGCACGACGATGCGGTCGATGCCCTGCCGGGTGACGATGGGCTCGGTCACGCCGAGTTCGTCGACGCGATTGCGCAGCGTGGTGATGTTCTGCTGGATCGCGAAGTCCTGGCGCTGCTTGACCTGGTCGGGCGTCAGGCGCACGGTGACGAACCCACCGGCCTCGAGCGCGCCGGTCTCGAGCGCAATGTTCGGATCCTGCTTGCGCAACGCTGCTGCGACCCGCTTGACGTCATTCGCGTCGCGGAGGGTGATGCGCACGGCGTCGGCGCCCTCGGCCTGCACGCCGGCGAAGGGGATGCGCTGGTCCCGGAGCAGGGTGCGGTAGTCGCGCTCCATGCTCGCGAGCAACTGCTTCACCGCTCCCGCCACGTCGACCTCGCACAGGAAATCCCCGCCGCCACGCACGTCGAGGCCGAGGCTCATGGGCCTGAAGCCGGGC
>JAGOXN010000062.1:0-3663 GCA_018059685.1 Steroidobacteraceae bacterium
CTGCTCAGGCGCAGCATCAAGGTCATGGGATCGGATGGCGAAGCCTCGAAGCCATAGTGCTCGTAGAACGACTTGGCGCGGTCATCGAGGGAATGAACCAGCAGTGCCCGCACGCCCGTGTTCTGTGATACGACCAGCGCCCGATTGACGGCATCCTGCAGCAATGCTCCCCCGAGCTTGATCCCATGCGCGCGATGATCAACCGCCAGTCGCGCCAACACCATGACCGGTATCGGCTCAGGCATGTTTCGCCTCACGCCCCCCGTGGCCATCTGCTGCGAAACCGCACCGGCGGCCATCGCGTAGTAGCCGTAAACACGGCCGTCCGCATCGGTGACGACGAACGTACGGCTGGCGCCTCGGGCCTGGTTGGACATCGCCCGGCGTCTCAGCCAATCATCCAGCACCGGCTCGCCGCAGGAAAACTCATCAAGACGATGAGCCGTGGTCAGCGGCTGCGGTGCGGTGAGCTCAAGGCTCACGCCTTGTCCCACGGCGCCTTCAAGGCGAACAACCGCTCCAGGCCGGGGTTGGGCTTGGGTGGCGCGTCCAGCAGATCGAGAAACTGCTGGAACTTGTCAGCGTCGAGGGTGAAGTGGACCTGATCGAGGACAACCGCCTGCGCCTTTTCGCAAGCGGCCTCCAGCATGAAGTCAGATCGGTTCTTGCCCAGCAACTTGGCGGCGTGGTCGATCAAGTCCCGCTGCTCAGGCAGTGCCCGCAGATTGATGGCGGCGTCACGCATGGGTTTCTCCTATCGGCGAATACACAATAGATATACAAATTGTGGTGCAGCGTGTAGCCGTTGTAAATACAACACTTGCCCTGGTGCCGCAGACCGGGAGCCTGGGTGGAAGGCGGTTCAGGGTGTCAGAACCGGCTGGACGTGGCCGGACGAATGCTGAGAAAACGGCCAGACACCCTGAAGCCGGGGCGGCAATCTTGCGGAGGCCACCGCTTCAGGAATCGGACGCGGGTTCAGTTCCGAACCACGCCCTGCAGGAGGGTGGCCAGTTGTCCTTGGTTGAGGTGGGCGCCTTAATGGGCGCAACTCTAAAATGGGTGTAAATGGGCGTAGTATTGGTTCATGCTGCGAGCCGACACCATCCAGATCACTCCGGAGATTCTGAGCCTCGTCGCCAGGATTGACGAGTTCAAGGGCGCTTGGCGCACCTTGGGCACACTCGCGCCCGAGCGGCTGTCGGCGCTGCGCCGCGTGGCCACCATCGAGAGCATCGGCTCCTCCACGCGCATCGAGGGCAGCAAGCTGTCCGACCGGGAGGTAGAGCAGTTGCTGTCGAACCTGGAGATCAAGTCCTTTGCCACCCGCGACGAGCAGGAAGTGGCCGGCTATGCCGAGCTGATGAACCTGGTGTTCTCGTCCTGGCAGGACATCCCGTTCACCGAGAACCACATCAAGCAGTTGCACCAGACCCTCCTGCGCTACAGCGAAAAGGACACCTGGCATCTCGGCAACTACAAGATCAACTCGAACAGCGTCGCCGCCTTCGACGAAACCGGCGCACAGACCGGTATCGTGTTCCAGACCGCGTCGCCCTTCGATACGCCGCGTCTGATGACGGAGCTCGTGGCCTGGGTGAACCAGGAACGCGAAACGGCCCGTTTGCATCCGCTGTTGATCATTGCGCTGTGTGTCGTTGTGTTTCTGGAGATCCATCCCTTCCAGGATGGCAATGGGCGGCTCTCCCGCGTGTTGACCACACTCCTGCTGCTACAGGCCGGTTATGCCTATGTGCCTTACAGCTCGCTGGAAAGCGTGGTCGAGGCCAGCAAGGAAGCCTACTACCTCGCGCTGCGGCAGACCCAGGGCACGATCCGCACCGAGGCGCCGAACTGGCAACCGTGGTTGCTGTTTTTCCTGCGCTCGCTGGCCGAACAGGTGCGGCGTCTGGAAAAGAAGGTCGAGCGCGAGAGGATTGTGGCGGCGGTGTTGCCCACGCCTTCGCTGCAGATCGTCGAGTTTGCCCGTGAGCACGGGCGCATCACGATGGCCGAGGCGATCAAGTTGACCGGAGC
The DNA here is from genome assembly GCA_018059685.1 of Steroidobacteraceae bacterium. Taxonomy (GTDB): domain Bacteria; phylum Pseudomonadota; class Gammaproteobacteria; order Steroidobacterales; family Steroidobacteraceae; genus RPQJ01. Next base: position 2,038 of record JAGOXN010000062.1, read on the forward strand.
CAGCCGCAACACGCTGAAGCAGCACTTCCGCGGCCTGATTGCACGCAATCATCTCGAACAGCACGGCAGCGGGCGCGGCGTGTGGTACGGCCTGAAGTGAGGTGCTCAAGTCGTCGAATCCACGCACTCGAGACCAAGGATCTCCTCTCTGGTTCGGAAATCGGACGCGGGTTCAGTTCCGTATTCCACCACCCATCATGAAGCCCCGACCGCTCCCGGTCGGGGCATTGCCTGTACCGCCCGCAGGGTGCACAGTCGACCGCCCGTACCGGGTCCATTGTCGAGGCGTGTGGGCAAACGCAGCCCGCGCGCCTGCCGGAAGAGCTGATGAGGGAAGGAATGCGCCTGGGACGAGTCGTCGAGCTGTGGCGCTACCCCGTGAAGAGCATGGGTGGCGAGCGGCTTCCCGAGGCCGCGCTCGTGACCGGCGGCCTCGCGGGAGACCGGCACTGGGCGGTGAAGGAGCGCCAGATACGCACCGGCAAGCAGTGGCCGGCGCTGCTGCGGCTGCGAGCGCGTTACCTGCGCGAGCCACGTGCCGAGGACCATGGTGCCCAGGTCGCGCCGGTCGAGATCCTCTCGCCCGACGGTTCGCGCTGCTGCAGTGACGAGCCGCGGATCGACGCGTGGCTGAGTGCCCAGCTGCAGAAAACCTCGAGCTTGAAGGCGCGGCAACCCGCGAGCGAGACCGGGCACTACCGGCGTGCCGGTGCCGTCACCGAGGCGGACGTCAAAGCCGAGATCGCCCTGCAGCCGGGCGAGGCGATGCCGACCTTCGACGTGCCAGCCGATCTGCTGACGCTCCTGCACGAATATGCCACGCCTCCGGGCTTCTACTACGATGCCTACCCGCTGCATCTGCTGACCACCGACAGCCTGCGCCGTCTCGGCGAATGCAGCGGACTCGACACCGACGTGCGGCGCTTTCGCCCCAACCTGCTGGTGCACACTGATCAGGAAGCCGCAGCGCTCACGGAATTCGACTGGATCGGCCGAGATCTCGCCGTGGGCGAAGCGGTGCTGCGAATCGAATCGCGCACCATCCGCTGCACCATGCCCTCGCGCGCGCAGCCGCTCTTCGGGCTCGAGGAGCAGAAATCCATGACCCGCGCCATCGTCGATCACGTCAGTCGCGAACTCGGCGTCAACGTACGCGTGCTGCGCGCGGGGCGCGTGCGCGAGGGCGACAGTGTGAACATGCTCGACCAGGGAGTTGCTTCATGACCATGGAACACGTGCAGCCGGCGGGCCTCTTCAAGGCCGAGGGATTCAGTCAGGTCGTCGTTGGCAGCGGGCGGCGCCTGGCGTTCATCGCGGGGCAGGGTGCCTTCGATGCGCAGTTCAACCTGATCGGCCGCGGCGATCACTTCGCGCAGACTCTGCAGGCCTTTCGCAATCTCGCCACGGCGCTCGAGGCGCTCGGGGCGACGCCCGAGCAGGTCGTCTCCAGCACCATGTACGTGGTCGGGCTCACGCCCGCGACGCTCGAGCGCTTCACGAGCGCGATGGGCCAGGCCCTGGACGGGCGGCCGTTTCCGCCGAATGCGGCGAGCCTGATCGGCGTCGAGCGGCTCGCCCACCCGGACATGCTGGTGGAGATCTCGGCGGTGGCGTTGCTCGACTGAG
>JAGOXN010000062.1:3763-11270 GCA_018059685.1 Steroidobacteraceae bacterium
CCGCGGTCGCGGCGCGTGATCCGCGGGCCGACGGTCGATTCGTGTACGCCGTGCGCACGACTGGCGTCTACGCGCGCCCGAGCAGTTCCGCGCGACTTCCGAACCCTGCGAATGTCGAGTTCTTCGACACTGCCGCGGCGGCCGAGGCTGCCGGGTACCGCCCCAGCCGGCGTGTCGCCGGTGACCGTACGACGGTCGCGGCCCGGCATGCCGCACTGGTGACCGGCGCCTGCCGCCGGATCGAGCGGGCGGAGACAGCGCCCTCGCTCGACGATCTCGCCCGCACGGCCAGTATGAGTCCTCATCATTTCCACCGGGTCTTCAAGTCGGTGACCGGCCTCACGCCAAAGGCCTATGCACTCGCCAGCCGTGCGCGGCGCATGCGTGAGCGTCTCGAGCGACGCGGCACATCCATCACGGCTGCGATGGTCGATGCCGGCTTCAATGCGAGCAGCCGCTTCTATGGCGACGCCCGGGATGTCCTGGGCATGCGGCCAAAGGACTACCGTGCCGGCGGCGCGAACGCGGTCATTCGCTTCGCGGTCGGTGAGACCTCTCTCGGCCCGATCCTCGTCGCGCAGAGCGAGCGTGGCGTCTGCGCGATTCTCCTCGGTGATGATCCGGCGAGACTCGTCCGGGACCTGCAGGACCAGTTCCCGCGCGCCGAACTGATCGGCGGTGATGCGTCGTTCGAGAAACTCGTCGCCACGGTCGTCGGCTTCGTCGAGGCACCTGCCCTCGGGCTCGACCTGCCGCTCGACGTGCGGGGCACGGCATTCCAGCGGCGCGTGTGGCAGGCGCTGCGCAAGATACCGGCCGGGAAGACGGTAACGTATGCCGAAATTGCCCGGCGCATCGGGCGGCCGCAGGCCATGCGCGCCGTCGGCCAGGCCTGCGGCGCCAATCCGCTGGCCGTCGCGATTCCCTGTCATCGCGTGGTTCGCAGCGATGGCGAACCGTCAGGCTACAGGTGGGGCATCGCACGGAAACGCGAATTGCTCGACCGGGAAAGCAAGGCCTGAGCGCCGCTGTTGCCGCCGCAGGTGGACAGTCAGCGCAGACTGCCGTGGACGCCGGCGTTCGGGCAGGGCGTGCGCACGATGGGCAACGGTATAGAATCGGCTGAAAGAGATCGTGTTGGCCACGTCGATCCGTCTGCGGAGGTCGAGTGCTGACGCGACGGGGGAAGACATGTACAAGATGCTGATAACACTGGGAAAAATGGCCGGCCTTCTGACGGGATGCTTCTGCCTGCTCGTCGCCCAGGCGGAGCCGCGTTGAGTGGGCGAATCGACCGATAGCAGGCTCGCCAACCGCATCCTTCTCGGCCTGGTGCTCGGCGCCATCGCCGGCGTCGTCGTGCTCGGCATCGGCTCACTCGCGCCGCGGATTCTCGCCGGCGCGCAGTGGTTTGCCACGACTGTGTGCGATCCGCTGGGGCAGGTGTTCCTGCGGATGCTGTTCTTCGTCGTGATTCCCCTCGTCTTCGCGTCGCTCGCGAACGGCGTCGTGCAGCTCGGCGAACTCTCGGACCTCGGGCCACTCGCCGGCCGCACGTTCACGCTCTTCTTCCTCAACATGAGCATCGCGGCGATCCTGGGCCTCGTGATGATGAACACGCTGCAGCCGGGCAAGCGCCTCGACGAGGAGACCACCGCCCGGCTCGTCCAGGAATACAGCGGCCAGGCCGGGAAGCACGTCGAGACGGGGGCGGCCCGTCCCGCGATGACGCCCGCGGCGATCGTCGACATGTTCATGCCGCGCAACCTCTTCGGGGCGTTCGTGGGCAACCAGCGCAATGCGCTCGGCGACGTGCTGCCGCTCATCGTCTTCGCGATCCTCGTCGGCGCCGCCGGCCTCGGGTTGCCGAAGGAGCGCAGGGAGCGCCTCCAGTACGGGCTCGAGACCGCGACTGAGCTCATGACCGGCATCGTGCATTTCGCGCTGCGGCTCGCGCCGATCGCGGTGCCCGCGATGATCTTCAGCGTGGTGGTGAAGGTCGGCGTCGATATCCTGCTCGCGCTCGGGTTGTTCGTCGCGGGTTGCGTCGCGATGCTGCTGCTGCACCTGTTCGGCACGATGTCGCTGTGGCTCCGGTTCCTGGCGAAGCGCAGTCCCGCCCGGTTCTTCCGCGACATCAAGGACGTGCTGGTGACGGCGTTCTCGACGAGCTCGAGCAGCGCGACGCTGCCCGCGGCGCTGGCTGTGGCGCGCGAGCGGCTCGGCATCGCGCCGTCGACGGCCGGATTCGTCCTGCCGCTCGGGACGACGATGAACATGAGCGGCACGGCGCTTTACGAGGGCTGCGTGGTGCTCTTCGTGGCACAGGTCTTCGGCGTGCACCTCGATCTCGCGCAGCAGGTGACGCTGGTGTTCCTGTCCGTCGTGAGCGCGGTGGCGGTTGCAGCGATACCCGGCGGATCACTGCCGCTGATCGCGGGCCTGCTGGTTGCGTTCGAGGTCCCGCCCGAGGGCATCGGCATCATCCTCGGCGTCGATCGCATCCTCGACATGACGCGCACCGTCACGAACGTGGGCTCGGACCTCGTCACTACCGCCGTGGTGGACGTGGGCCAGAAAGGGCGCGGGTCCGCCTGACCCGGAGTATCGCCATGGACGCGCTGGACAGCATACTCGTGCTCATGGAGCCGCACGCCGAGTCGCAGCCGGCGTTCGATGCCGCGCTGGAACTCGCACGCCGCTATGGCGCTCGGCTCGAACTGCTCATCGTGGATTTCCAGGACCTGCACGCAGGGTACTTCACGCCACCGGCCACGACGTTGCAGGAGTTCCACGACTCGGTAATGGCCGGTCACCGTGCGATGCTCGAGCGCTGCGTGAGTCGTGCGGCGGCGGAAGGCATCACCGCCATTTCCGAGGCGCTGTGGGGGACGCCCTTCCACGAGGTGGCGCTCGCGCGTGCCGCCGCGACCCGGCCCGACCTCGTCGTCAAGCACAGCGTCTATCACAATCCGGTCGAGCGAACGCTGTTCACCGGGTCCGACTGGCACCTGATCCGCGACTGCCCGTGGCCGCTGCTGCTGGTAAAGGATGCGGCCCGGCTCGTCGAGGCGCGGATCCTGGTCTGCGTCGATCCGCAGCATGCGCACGACAAGCCCGCCGCGCTCGATCACCAGCTGTTGCGTCGGGGCGTGGCGCTCGCCGGCCGGCTCGACGGCGACCTGCACGTGCTGCACGTGTTTTCGATTCCCACGCCCGCGACCGTGATCGGCGACGCCTGTGTGGCCGGGATCGCCGTGCCGGCAATCGAGGGCATTGGCGCCGATCAAGCGCGCCGCGCCCTCGGCGAACTGCTGGCCGCGCACGGGCTGGCGACGAACCGCGGTCACTTGGAGGTCGGCGTGCCCGCGCGCGAGATCGTGACCGAGGCGCGGGCGCTCGACGCCGGGCTGGTGATCATGGGCGCGATCTCGCGTCGTCGCCTCGAGCGCTGGTTCGTCGGCAGCACCGCGGAATCCGTGCTCGACCGCCTGCCCTGCAACGTGTGGATCGAGAAGCCCCGGCAGGGGCAATAGTCAGCGGGTGTCGACGGACCGCAACCGCGCAAGGGTTGAATCGACCGCTCCGGCCGAGGTCGTGTCGACGCTGATCACCTGCGGCCACTCGGTTTCGTCGAAGGCCTCCCAGTAGCCCGGCTGGCGAGCGAGCACGGCGAGGCCCGCCTCGGAGGGGTCGCCACCTTCGCGGGCGCGTCGTTCGACCCGTTCGCGCAACACCTGTTCCGGCGCCGTGCAGTGCAGGATCGCCGCCGGCACCCCGAGTTCCATCGCCACGTGCACGAGGTTCGTACGTTCGCCGCGGCGCAGGAACGCGGCATCGACGATGACGCTCTCGGCCGCGAGCAGCGCACTCCGTGCGCAGTCGGCCAGCCGTGCGTAGGTGCGCTCGTTGAACTCGAGCGTGTAGATGCCGCTGTCCGGAGGTGAACGCGAGTCGGCCAGGGGCCGGAGGCCCGCGAGGCGCTTGCGCTCGACGTCCGAGCGCAGGTGCAGGGCTTCGAGCCGGACAGCGAGTTCGCGCGCAAGCCAGCTCTTTCCGGAACCCGAGTAGCCGCAGGTCAGGATCAGTCGCGGGGCCGGCCGGCGCAGGCACTTCGCCGCAATCTCGAGGTAGGTCGCGACCGAAGCGAGTGCCGATTCGCGGTCGGCGGTGCGACTGCCGGCCTGCAGGCTGCGCAGCGCCGAGACCTTGGCCCGTACCAGAGCGCGGTAGGCTTCGAAGTAGGGCAGCAGTGGCAGGCCCGCGAAATCCCCGAGCGATTCGACCCAGGCCTGCAACGCGGCGTGGCGCAGGTCGGTGCGGCCATGGTTCGCGAGGTCCATGGTGAGAAAGGCGAGATCGCTCGCGACGTCGACGAACCGCAGCGCCGGATCGAACTCGATGCCGTCGAAGGGCGTGAGGCGGTCGCGCCAGCGAACCACGTTGCGGCAGTGCAGGTCGCCGTGGCACTCGCGCACCCAGCCCTGTGCGCGTCGTGCGGCGACGAGGCCATGGCACCGTCCGAACGAGTCATTCAGCCGGCTCTCGAGCGCCGCCAGGACGCGCTGCCGTCCGGTGGAACCGGGCAGGCGCTGCAGATCCGCGAAGTTGTCGAGGGTCACGCGGTGCACGTCTTCCGGAATCCCGTACGCTCCCTCCGGGTCCGCCCGACCTGCGGTCGCGTGAAAACGCGCGACGTATTCGCCGAGCGCGGTGATCTCGTCGCGCGTCACGCGTGCTTCCGCCAGCAGGAGATGCAGCTCCTCCGCCGGGTCGAACTGCGCCATCCGCACCGCGTATTCGAGCGCGGGCCCGCCTGCATCGACGCGCGGCTGTTCCGGCGTGCCGCCGATGGCGGACACGCCGAGGTAGAGTTCGGGCGCGTAGCGGCGGTTCAGGGTCACTTCGCTCTCGCAGCACGCGCGGCGCTGCGCAAGCGTCGAATAGTCCAGGAAGCTCAGGCGCAGCGGCTTCTTGATCTTGTATGCGTACGCGCCGGTGAGCAGCACCCACGAGATGTGGGTCTCGGCAATGCGGATCGGCAACGTGACTTCGTGCGGGTATGCCTCGGGTTTCAGCAGTCCCGTGACCAGGTCCGTGCGGCCGGTGATCGATGCGGCCTCCGTCACGGAAACTCGCGATCCACGCGCGCCTTGCGGAGCATCGGCGCGAGGTTCGGGCCCCGGAAGCCGGAATGGACAACCTTGCCGGGCACTCTGGCCTTCGAGACGATCCGCGCGTGCCTCGGAGCTTGCAGCGACGGCGGGAACTGCGCTCCCGGGGTCCTCGCCACGCAATGGGGCGGCCAGGGCCCACCCTGTGACCGGAAGGAAACGTGGTCGGGCGGATGCCAGTCACGCGTGAACACCAGGACCTGACCGCGGCCGGACCAGCGCCGGATCAGGCGGTTGAGCGGGCCGATGACCTCGTCCCCCCGCGGCACGGCCAGCGCGCCGCCGGGCAGGAAATCGTTCTGCACGTCGACGACGATCAGGGCATCGCCTGGCCCGGGACTTTTCATAATTACGCCAGTTTCGGACCTCGCCCGCGGCTGTCCCGCCAGTGTACCCTTGCTTCGGTCGGGTCGAGTCCCTGCGTGCAATACTTATGGCCGGGATGCGGCTCGGCTCGACAATGAAAGTGTCTCGTCGGGGAAAAGCGGAGGACATTGCATCGTGACCATTCCCGTCAACATTACCTTCCGCCACATGGATTCCTCTCCTGCGGTCGAGACCCGGGTTCGCGAACTGGCGAACCACCTCGGAGTCTTCAGCGACCGTATCCAGTCCTGCCGTGTCGTGGTCGATTCGCCACATCGGCATCACCACCAGGGCAAGGTCTTCAACGTCAAGGTCCAGCTGGGCCTTCCCGGCGAGGACGTGGTGGTCGACATGGAGAGGCCGCAGCGCGACGGCCACGAGGACGTCTACGTCGTGCTGCGCGACGCGTTCGATGCCGCCAAGCGCCAGCTCCAGCAGCGCATGTCATCGCTGCGCGGCGACGAGCGGCGGCACGAAAAACTGAGTTGACCCCGGCGGCGGGTCGCCCGGCGCACCCGCCCCGGCAGTCGCACGATGGCGCGCTGGGAGCCTTGCGCGCACGGCGCGGGTGCATCCGGCGACGCCCGTGCGCGTGTGATGCCATGTCGCCGAACGGGACCTCCTGCTCTGCGTATGGCTCGACGCGTCCGTCTTCCAGACGGCCACGCGTCACATGCTGTTGTGCCGTTTCGGGGTCCGCATCGACGGCGCGCGGCTCGAGCCGCTGATCTGCGTGAAAGGATGAACCGATGACGGAACCCGTGCTGTTTGCGCCGCTCGCGAGCCGCTCCTTCGGTGAGCGCGTGGCCGCCGCGCTCGGCGTCGGCCTCGCGCCGATGGAGGAGCGCGAGTACGAGGGCGGCGAGCACAAGACGCGGCCGCTCGTCGCCGTGCGCGGGCGCGACGTGTTCGTCGTGCAGTGCCTGAGCGGCGACGCCGCGGCCAGCGCCAACGACCGGCTGTGCCGCCTGCTGTTCTTCATCGCATGCCTCGCGGACAACGGTGCCGCGAGCGTCACGGCCTGCGTGCCGTTCCTCGCCTACGCGCGCAAGGACCGACGTACCAAGGAGCGCGATCCGGTGAACCTGCGCTATGCCGCGCAACTCTTCGAGGCGGTCGGGACGAGCCGCGTGCTCGCACTCGATGTCCATAACCTTGCCGCGTTCGAGAACGCCTTCCGCTGTCCGGTGGACCCGCTCGAGGCCGCGCCGCTGTTTGCGGACTGGCTCGCCCGGGAGGCGCGCGACGAGCCGGTCTGCATCGTGTCGCCCGACATCGGCGGAGCAAAGCGTGCGCAGCGGCTGAAGGATCTGCTCGTCGCGCGCACCGGACGCGACGTCGCGTTCGCGGTCATCGACAAGCGCCGCAGCGGCGGAGTCGTGAGCGGCGGAGACCTCGTGGTCGGCCCGGTCGCAGGATGCCGCGCAGTGATCGTGGACGATCTCATTGGCGCGGGGACGACACTCATGCGCGCCGTCCAGGCCTGTCGCGGCGCGGGCGCTGCGTGGGTCGATGCACTGGCGACGCACGGGGTGTTCACGCCGGAGTCCCGGCAGTTGCTCGGGCCCGGCGGTCCCGACCGGCTCGTCGTCACGGACTCGATCCTGCCGACCCGCCTCGAGCCCGGACCGGGCGAAACGCCTCCCGTCGTGTTGCCCGTCTCGACGCTGTTCGCGGAAGCGATCCGGCGCCTCAGCACCGGTGGCTCGGTCGTGGAACTGCGCGAGCTCGAACCGCGGCGCTAGTCTTGGCCTCTCGCCCCTCGAGACTCCAGCGACGCATCGGCAGGGCGGGGTCTGGGCAGGCGTTTCCAGGGCCGTCGCGCAACAGGACGTTGCGCGCCGGAGCTTCCATGGATGGACTTGCAGCGTCCCTGGAAACGCCTGCCCAGACCCCGCCCTGCGAGTCACGAACGCGTGACATCCGGGAAGCACGGCGCAGCCGCCGCTCCGATCAGCGCTCCTTCC
>JAGOXN010000063.1 GCA_018059685.1 Steroidobacteraceae bacterium
GGACCTCGGTACCGTGGCGGATGCCCTTGCGCCGCGGTTGCTCGAGTCGCTCGGGTTGCCCGGAGTCGCTCAGAGTGCCACGAGGACGTGGCGGCAGGCCGTGAGCTCCATATAGACCGCGTCGAGTTGCGCCTTGCTTTCGGCGCGCACGATGCACGTGAGCGACAGGTACTTGCCGCCGCTGCTCGGCCGCTCCTCGATGCGCGAGCCCGGCAGCTCCCCGAAATGCCGGGTGACGATGCCGAGCGCGAGGCTGCGGAACTCGTCGGTCGCCGGTCCCATGATCTTGATCGGGAAATCGCAGGGAAACTCGAGCAGCGTGTCCTCGGCCATCGTCTCAGAGCGCCGGCATCGCCGCGATCGAATCGAGATGGGACCTGAGCCGTGCCGACATCTCCTGCCAGAGCGGGCCGGGCACGCCGCTGCCGACGGGAAGGTCGTCGACCGTCGTGACGGGCAGGACGCCACGGCCGGCCGATGCGATCCAGACCTCCTCGCAGCTGCCGATCTCGCGCGGACCGATCTCGCAGACCTGGGTGGTCAGCCAGCCCGCCGCCAGCGAGAGGACGGCATCGCGGGTCGTGCCGGGCAGGATCAGGTGGCCGTTCGGCGGAGTCACGAGCGTTCCGCCTACACACAGGAAGACGGAGCTCGATGATCCCTCGAGCAGCAGCCCGTTCCGCACGAGCAGGGCCTCGTCGGCACCACGGAGCGCAGCCTCGTGGCGCAGCAGCACGTTCGCGAGCAGGGCCACGGACTTGATGTCGCAGCGGTCCCAGCGGATGTCCTGCAGCGTGACGGCCCGCAGGCCTCGCGCGAGCAGCGCGGGATCCGGAACCGGGTAGGGGCTCGCGAACGCGAAGACCGTCGGATGTGCCTCCTTCGGCAGGAGGTGATTGCGCCCGGCCTCCGCGCCACGCGTCACCTGCAGGTAGACGAGCAGTTCGCGCTCCCCCGCCGCCGACACGAGTTCCCGGACGATGGCGTGCCACTCGCGCTCGCCATGCGGGTTCGCGAGGTGGATCGCGGCGAGGCTCGCGTCGAGGCGTCGCAGGTGCTCGCGCAGGAGGAACGGCCGCCCGCGGTGCACGGGCACGACTTCGTAGACGCCGTCGGCGAACAGGAAGCCGCGATCGAGCGGCGATATACGCGCCTCCGCGAGCGGCAGGAAGCGGCCGTCGAGGTGGCAGGTCGGAAATGGCCCGGCCACGTCAGTGGAACCAGAGGCGCACGGTGTCGCTCGCGCGGCGGAAGATCCCGCCGGCGGGCACGTCCTCGGCCGGGTACAGGTCGTGCGCGGCAATCGTGGCGCCGTCGACGACGATTCGCGCCTTGCCGAGCGGCGTGTTCATCGAGAGCGGCGCGACGAGTCGCTCCGGCAGCTCGAACTCGGCCTGTACGCTGCCCACCTGTCCACGCTGGCCGGTCACGTACAGGTCGCGCTTCAGCGCGAGTCCGACCTCCGGCTGCGCACCCTTCCAGACGCGTGCCGAGGTGAGCGGCTGGCCCGCGGCATAGACGCGCCGCGTCTCGAAGAAGTTGAAGCCGTAGTTCAGCAGGGCGGCATTGGCATCCTCGCGGGCGCGCATGGACTGCGTGCCGAGCACGACGGCCACCAGTCGCATCCCGTCGCGCCTGGCCGAAGTGACCAGGCAGTACCCCGCCGTCTCCGTGTGACCCGTCTTCACGCCGTCGACCGACGGGTCGCGCCACAGCAGACCGTTGCGGTTCTGCTGCGTGATGCCGTTCCACGTGTACTCCTTCTGCGAGTACCACTTGTAGTACTCGGGAAACTCGTGGATCAGCGCGACGGTGAGGATGGCCGCATCGCGGGCCGTCATGTAGTGCTCTGGATCCGGCATACCGGCCGAGTTAGTGAAATGGGAGCCGGTCATGCCGAGCTCCTTCGCATAGGTGTTCATCATCTGCACGAAGGTGGCCTCCGTGCCACCGACGTGTTCGGCGAGGGCGACCGTGGCATCGTTGCCCGACTGCACGATCATGCCCTGGATCAGCGCCTCGACCGGCACCTGCTTGCCGACCTGGACGAACATCCGCGAGCCTTCCTGCTTCCATGCCGACTCGCTGATCGTGACCAGGCCGTCGAGCTTGATGCGACCTTCGGCGAGCGCCTTGAAGACGGCGTAGGCCGCCATGAGCTTGGTGAGGCTCGCGGGTTCCTGGCGCGCGTCCGGTTCGCGTGCGGCCAGCACGCGACCGCTGTCGTAGTCCATGACGATGAAGCTGCGCGCGGTGAGCTCCGGCGGGGGCGGGATGGCAGTGGGCGCCGCGGCCGCCGCGGCCGGCGCCGCCTCGGTCGCGGGGGTCGCTTTCTCCGCATCCTTCGAGCGCGAACAGGCTGCGAGGACGAGCGTCAGGGCGAGGAACGAGGTGGCGGCGAATACGTGTGGACGTCTCATGGCTCTCCGGTCCGAAATGCGTGGGGCTCCGGCGCGGTCCGGTCTCACTCGCCGAAGGGCGTAGTGGGTCTGGGCAACGCAGGCGGCTGGACGGAAGCCGCGATGGCCTCCGCAAGGTCGTTCACCGCGCTGGCATACAGCTGGCTGCGGTTGTAGCGCGTGATCGCGTAGAAGTTCGTGAAGCCGACCCGGTACTCGGGCCCGGACTTGCCGGCGAGCTCGATCAGCACCGCGGGCGAGTCCGGCGGGAGGACGGTCTCGAACCTGATGCCGCGCTGCTGCAGCGACTGCACGGTATCCGCGAGCGCGAGCCTGCCGAACTCGAGACCGTCGAGTTCGGCGCCGCTCACGTCGGCCGGAACCATCACCGGCTCGCCGACCCGCCAGCCGTGGAGCTTCAGGTAATTCGCGACGCTCGCGAATACGTCGCTCCACTGGCCCCAGAGATCGCGGTGCCCGTCGGCGTTACCGTCGACGGCATAGGCGCGAAAGCTCGTCGGCATGAACTGCGGAATCCCCATCGCGCCCGCGTACGAGCCGAGCGGCGCGAGCGGATCGAGCGACTCCTCCCGCGCCATCAGCAGGTACTGCTCGAGCTCGCTGCGAAAGAACGGGCTGCGCGGCGGGTAATCGAACGCGAGCGTGGCCAGGGCATCGATGACGCGGTGCTTGCCGGTGATCTCCCCGTAGAAGGTCTCGACGCCGACGATCGCGAGCAGCACCTGTGCCGGGACGCCGATCGCGGCCGCCTTCTGCAGCGCCTCGGCCTGAGCGTGGGCGGTTTCCACGCCACGCGCGATGCGCCGCTCGGTGATGAACCGTGCGCGGTATTCGTGCCAGGGCATGGTCTTCTCGGCCGGTCGCGAGATGGCCGTCACGATCGACGGGCGCGCCTCCACCTGCGCGAACAGGCTTCCGAGGGCGGCCGCGTCGAAGCCGTGCTTCTCCACCATCGAGCCGATGAACGCAGTGACGTCCTCGCGACCGGTGTCGAGCGCGCCGGCCGCGGCAAACGGCAGCACGGCGGCGATTGCGGACAGCAGTGTGCGCGGCACCAGGTGCCGGGGGCGCGGTCGGGTCACGTGGCAACCAGCTTGCGACGGGAATGGATGGACATGAGGATACCGAAGCCAGCCATGAGGGTCACCATCGAGGTGCCGCCGTAGCTCACGAGCGGCAGGGGCACTCCGACCACCGGCAGCAGTCCCGCGACCATCCCGCTGTTGACCATCACGTAGACGGCGAAGGTGAGCGTGAGCGCGCCCGCGATGAGCCGCGAGAACGTGTCCTGCGCCTGCACGGCGATGTAGAGCCCGCGCGCAATGACGAACAGGTACAGCACGAGCAGCACCAGGAGGCCGACGAGTCCCCATTCCTCGCCGACCACCGCGAAGATGAAGTCGGTGGAGCGCTCCGGCAGGAACTCGAGCTGCGCCTGGCTGCCGTTCATGTAGCCCTTGCCGAACACGCCACCGGAGCCGATCGCGATCTGCGACTGGATCGTGTGGTAGCCGGCTCCGAGCGGATCGTTCTGCGGATTGAGGAACGTGAGCACGCGCTGCTTCTGGTAGTCGTGCAGCACATGCCAGACGACCGGGACGGCGCCGAGGATCAGGGCGCCGATGCCGATCAGGTAGCGGGCCTGCAGGCCGGCCAGCAGGACCACCAGGCCACCGCCCGCCGCGACCAGCAGCGCAGTACCGAGGTCGGGCTGCTCGGCAATCAGCAGCACGGGCACGAGGATACCGGCGGTGAGCACGAGGATCGTCGCGAAGCTCGGCGGCAGCGGCCGGTCGTGGAGGTACCACGCGCAGGCGAGCGGCACTGCGATCTTCATGATCTCCGACGGCTGGAAGCGCACGACTCCGAGATCCAGCCAGCGCTGCGCGCCCATCGCGATGTCGCCCTTGAGCGCGACGGCCACGAGCAGCGCGACGCCGATCGCATACAGCCACGGCGCGACAAGGCGGAGGAACCGCGGCGGCACCTGCGCGACCGCGACGAGCACGCCGAGCGCGAGGCCGAGTCGCGCGGCCTGGCGCAGGAACACGCCGAGGTCCTCGCCCGCGGCGCTGAAGAGGACCACGAGGCCCGCGGCGCAGACCGCGAGCACGGCGAGCAGCAGCGTGCCGTCGAGGTGCAGCAGCTCGAGCAGCCGGCCCGTCACGGTGAGCGTGCGCTGCGCGCGGCTCGAGTAGCCAGGTCCCGCGATTTCCGTCCTCATTCCTCGTTGCCTCCGGCAGGCGCGGCCGGCGGGGTCTCCGCGACGGGAGCCTGCTCCGGCAGCAGGTAGGCGTCGAAGACCTTGCGTGCGATCGGCGCCGCCGTCCCGCTGCCGCTGCGTCCGTTTTCGACCAGCACCGCGACCGCGAGTTTCGGTGCTTCCGCCGGCGCGAAGGCGATGAACAGCGCGTGGTCGCGCAGGCGCTCCGCAATGTCCTTCTCGTTGTACTTCTCGTTCTGCCCGACGCTGAAGACCTGTGCCGTGCCGGTCTTGCCCGCGATCCGGTAGGGAGCCCCCGCCTGGCTGCGCCGTGCCGTCCCGTTGTAGTCGTTGGTCACGCCGACCATGCCGCCGATGATCACGTCCCAATGCTTCGGGTCGCGCACGACCGCCTGCGGCAGCGCTCTCGGCGGCAGCTCGCTCACCTCGCCGGTGCGCGCATCGCGGATCGACTTCACGAGGCGCGGTGCGTAGCGGCGTCCGCGCATCGCGATCGTGGCCGCCACGTGCGCGAGCTGCAGTGGCGTTGCGAGCATGTAGCCCTGCCCGATGCCGGCGATCACGGTCTCGCCCGGGAACCATACCTGCAGGTCCTTGCGCTTGAAGGCCTTTTTCTTCCAGGCGCGCGACGGCACGAGCCCGGCGCGCTCCCCGGCAATGTCGATGCCGGTCGGCGAACCGAGGCCGAACCGGACCAGCGCGTCGTGCATGCGATCGATGCCGATCTGGTCGGAGACGGCATAGAAGTAGGTGTCGCAGGACTGGGCGATCGCGCCGTGCATGTTCACGGAGCCGTGGCCACCTTTCTTCCAGTCGCGGTAGCGGTGGCTCGAACCCGGCAGCTGGAAGACGCCGCGACAGTAGCGCGTCGCCTCGGCGTCGACGACCCCGTACTCCAGTGCGGCGAGCGCGATGAGCGGCTTGATCGTCGAACCGGGCGGATAGACGCCGCGCAGGGCGCGATCGTAGAGCGGCACGTCGATGCTGTCGGCGAGCGCGCGGTATTCCTCCACGGTGAGGCCACGGGCGAATCCGTTCGGGTCGAAGGTCGGCGTGCTGACGTAGGCGATCACGTCGCCATTCGTCGGGTCGATGGCTACCACCGCGGCGCGCCGCCCGGCGAGAGCGTCCTCCGCGACCTTCTGGACCCGGGCGTCGATGGCGAGACGCAGGTCGTTGCCCGCCACCGGCTCGCGCCGCTCGAGCCGCGGCGTCTCGGGTCCGAGCCGTTCCATGTGGCGGCCCTGCGCATTCACGAGCAGCTGCTGGTAGCCGGTTTCGCCGTGCAGCTCGTCCTCGTAGGCGCGCTCGATGCCGAGCTTGCCGATCAGGGTCGTCCCGGCGTAGTTCGCGACGTCGATGCGCTCCTGGTCCTGCTCGCTGATCGCGCCGACGTAGCCGATCGCGTGTACGCCGGTTCCCGCGTGCGGGTAGAAGCGGGTGAGTCGCGGTCGGACCTCGACGCCCGGGAGGTCCGGGCGATTCACGGCGAATCGCGCGAGTTCCTCCTCAGTGAGCTGCAGTCGGACCGGAACCGCGTCGAAGCTGCGGCGCGCCTTGATCGTGCGCCGCGTCCGCTCGAGCTCGTCCGCCGGCAGGAGCCCGATTTCCACCAGCCGCGCGAGGGTGGCGTCGAGGTCCGGGGTCTGCTCGCGTACCACCTCGAGCTGGTAGGCCGGCCGGTTGAGCGCCAGGGGCTCGCCGTTGCGGTCGAAGATCAGGCCGCGGCTCGGCGGGATTGGGTCGATCCGGATCCGGTTGCCCTGCGAGAGGTCGCTGAAATAGTCGTGCCGGATCACCTGCAGGTAGACCAGGCGCGTCGCGAGCGCAGCGACGAACAGCAGGATGACGGTGGTCGCCGCGATCACGCGCCGGCCGAACAGGCGTTGCTCGGCGTGATGGTCCTTCAGTCGTACTGAGCGCGGCATCGTCCGGTCGTCGGGGATCGTTCAGTGCGACCGCCGGGTGAGTGAATCGCCGGCAGCGACGATGAGTGGCCACAGCAGTGCACCCGAGAGCGCGGGCAGCCAGCGGTCCCAGCCGGTGTAGCTGTGTCCGGTGAGCCCGTCGGTCCAGAACACGATGAACTGGTACAGACCGAGCAGCAGCAGCACGGCACCCGCCTGGTGCAGGAGCGGGAACATGCGCATGCGCAGCTGCAGCCGGTGCGTCACGTATGCGACGACGAGAAACGCCAGCGCATGCTGGCCGAGCACGAGGCCCCGCAGCACGTCGAGCATCAGGCCGGCGAGCCACGCGTAGCCGAGGCCGGCGATGCGCGGGCTCGCGAGGATCCAGTAGATCACGGCGAGGAGCGCGAGGTCGGGCCTGAGCGGGTCGAGCCAGCCGGGCAGCGGCACGATCGCGAACACGAGCCCGGTGGCGACGCTGAGCCAGTACACGATGCGCCGGGCGAAATTACCGGTCATCACTCGGTGCCTCCCGCATCCGGGGCAGGCGGTCGGGCCGGCGCGGCCCTGGCAGACTCGTCGCCGCCGGCCGCGGCGGGTGGTTCCGGCGACACCGGCGGCTTGAACCACACGAGCAGCACCTCGTGGTCGCGATCGAGCAGCGCGGTCGGGCGGGCCTCGACGAGCGCGAAGGTGGCGGTCGCGGCACGCTCGACCCGGGTGATCTCCGCAACCGGGTAGCCTGGTGGGAACACGCCCCCCATGCCGGTGGACAGCAGCTGATCGCCCGGCTTCAAGTCCGATTCCACGGTCACGAAGGGCAGCGACAGCTTGCGCGAGTCACCCGTGCCGACCGCGATGGTGCGCAGCCCGCTGCGGCTGGCCTGCACGGGGATGGCGTGTTCGGCGTCGCTGATGAGGATCACCTCGGAGGTCCGGGCGTTGACCTTGGAGACCTGCCCGAAGATGCCCTCGGCGTCGAGTACCGCCTGTCCCTTGAAGACGCCGTCCGCTGCGCCCTTGTCGAGCAGCACGCGGTGGCGGAAGGGGTCGAGGTCCACGTTGAGGATCGAGGCCACGACGACGCGTTCGGCGACGCCCGCCGAGTTCTCGCGCATGTCGCGCAGGCGCCGGTTCTCCTCCTCGATCGCCGCGAAACGCTGCAGCTGAAGGTTCGCGAGTCGCAGCCGCGCGGTGACTTCCAGGTTCTCCCTGCGCAGGCGGCTGCGGTCGGCGAAGGAGTCGGTCAGCCAGTTCCATGCGCGGAACGGGGCGTCGACCG
This sequence comes from Steroidobacteraceae bacterium, assembly GCA_018059685.1. Lineage (GTDB taxonomy): Bacteria > Pseudomonadota > Gammaproteobacteria > Steroidobacterales > Steroidobacteraceae > RPQJ01. The sequence goes on from JAGOXN010000063.1 coordinate 7,837, forward strand.
CGCGCTGGGCGGGGTAGGCCGCCGCCGTGAGCCAGCCGCGCACGATCGCGCTCTGGTCGTAGCGCTGGTCGGCTACCATGAGTGCGATCGAGAGGACCGCGAGCATCACGAAGCTCGCAGCGAGCGGCGGGCCGCGGCCGATGATCGGGCGCGTGTCGTGGGACAGCTCGACCACGGTGCCGGGGCGGGGGCGACGAGGCCCGCGCTCAATCCAGGCCGAAGAGGCCCGGGCCGTGCTCGTCGATCAATTCCAGCATCTTGCCGCCGCCGCGTGCCACGCAGGTGAGCGGGTCTTCGGCCACGACCACCGGCAGGCCCGTCTCCTCCATGAGCAGCTTGTCGATGTCGCGCAGCAGCGCGCCGCCGCCCGTGAGCACGATGCCCCGTTCGGCGACGTCCGACCCGAGTTCCGGCGGCGTCTGCTCGAGTGCGGCCTTCACGGCGCCGACGATGCCCTGCAGCGGCTCCTGCAACGCCTCGAGGATCTCGTTCGAATTGAGCGTGAAGCTGCGCGGCACGCCCTCGGAGAGGTTGCGGCCCTTGACCGAGATCTCGCGCACCTGCTGGCCCGGGTAGGCCGAACCGATGTCGATCTTGATGCGCTCGGCAGTCGCCTCGCCGATCAGGATGCCGTAGTTGCGGCGCACGTAGTTGATGATCGCCTCGTCGAAGCGGTCGCCGCCAATGCGCACGGAGGCGGCATACACGATGCCGTTCAGCGAGATCACCGCGACCTCGGAGGTGCCGCCGCCGATGTCGAGCACCATCGATCCGCGCGCCTCGTGGACGGGCATGCCGGCACCCACGGCCGCCGCCATCGGTTCCTCGATCAGGCGGACCCAGCGCGCGCCCGCGCCCTCCGCCGACTCCTGGATCGCGCGCCGCTCGACCTGCGTCGAGCCGTACGGCACGCACACCAGCACGCGGGGGCTCGGGCGGATCAGCCGGTTGCCGTGCACCTTCTCGATGAAGTACTGCAGCATCTTCTCGGTGACGGTGAAGTCCGCGATGACGCCGTCCTTGAGCGGGCGAATGGCCGTGATGTTGCCCGGGGTGCGCCCGAGCATGTTTTTCGCCTCGGTGCCGACGGCCTCGATCTTCTTGCCGCCGCGCGAGGGTTCCTCGCGGATGGCCACGACCGAGGGCTCGTTGAGCGCGATGCCCTTGCCCCGGACGTAGATCAGGGTATTGGCGGTGCCAAGGTCGATCGAGAGGTCGTTGGAGAAGTAGCCCCGGAGTTTCTTGAACATCTGGTCGGACGACGAAGGGAGTAGAGGGATGCGCAGGCCTTGCGCGAAGTCGCGGCAATTTAACCATTGTCAGGACATTCGGCAAGGCGACGTGTATGATTTACCGCGCATTTTTCCCGTCTCGCCGAGACTTTTTTTACATGAGCCTGACGCGCGTCCAGGTCGAAGGCATCGCCCATCTCGCCCGTCTGGAGATCACCGAGGGCGAGATGCCGGTCTACGTCGACAGCCTCTCCCGCATCGTCGATTTCGTGGAACAGCTCTCGGCGGCGGACACCAGTGGCGTGGAACCGATGGCGCACCCGCTCGCCGGCCAGGTACAGCGGCTGCGCGCGGACGAGGTGGCCGGGACCGACCTCCACGAGAAGTACCAGAAGAACGCGCCCGCCGTGGCTGCCGGCCTGTACCTCGTGCCCAGAGTCCTCGAGTAGGCACCGGCCGTGTCGCTGCACACGCTGACCGTTGCCGAGCTGGCGGCGGGCCTCGAGGCCCGCCGTTACTCGAGCCTGGACCTGACGCTGCATTTCCTGGGGCGCATCGAGCGCCTCGGACCCGAGCTGAACGCCTTCGTCACGGTGACGGCGGACCGGGCGCTCGAGGATGCACGCCGGGCCGACGAACGGCGGGCCCGGGGCGAGGGCGGCCCGCTCACCGGCGTGCCGATCGCACACAAGGACATCTTCTGCACCGACGGTATCCTCACGACCTGCTCATCGCGGATGCTGTCGAACTTCGTGGCGCCGTACGATGCGACTGTCGTCGAGCGCTGGCGGTCGGCGGGCATGGTCCTGCTCGGCAAGACCAACATGGACGAGTTCGCGATGGGCTCGTCGAACGAGACGAGCTTCTACGGGCCCGTGCGCAACCCCTGGGACACGGCACGCGTTCCGGGCGGTTCCTCCGGCGGTTCGGCAGCCTCGGTGGCCGCGTGCCTCGCCCCGGCGGCAAGCGGGACCGACACGGGCGGCTCGATCCGGCAACCGGCCGCCTTGACCAACCTGACCGGCCTCAAACCCACCTACGGTCGCGTGTCGCGCTACGGGATGATCGCGTTCGCCTCGAGCCTCGACCAGGCCGGGGTGCTGACGCGATCCGCCGAGGATGCGGCGCTGCTGCTGCGGGAAATGGCGGGATTCGACCCGCGCGATTCGACCTGCGTCGACGCGCCGGTGCCGGACTACGTCGCCGAACTCGCGACACCCCTCGCGGGCCTGCGCATCGGCGTGATCCGCGAGTTCTTCGACCAGGGGCTCGAGCCGCGCGTCGGCCGGCTGGTGCATGACGCGATCGACGTGCTGCGCAGGCAGGGCGCTGCCGTGCGCGAGGTGAGCCTGCCCGCGCTGCCGCTGTCGGTGCCGACCTACTACGTGGTCGCGCCTGCGGAATGCTCGTCGAACCTGTCGCGTTTCGACGGCGTCCGGTTCGGCCATCGCTGTGAGTCACCGCGTGACCTGCTCGACCTCTACCGGCGCTCGCGCGGCGAGGGGTTCGGGGCCGAGGTCAAGCGCCGCATCATGACGGGTACGTACGTGCTGTCGGCGGGCTACTACGACGCGTACTACCTCAAGGCACAGAAAGTCCGCCAGCTGATCGCGGCCGACTTCGCGCGCGCCTTCGGCGAGGTCGACCTCGTGATCGGCCCGACGGCACCCACGCCAGCCTTCGCACTCGGCGCGAAGACCAGCGACCCGATCACCATGTACCTGAACGACATCTACACCATCGGCGCGAATCTCGCGGGCCTGCCGGCGGTATCGATCCCCTGCGGTTTCGTGGACGAGGGCGGCAGGGCCCTGCCGATCGGCCTGCAGCTCGTCGGACGGCATTTCGCCGAGTCGCGCCTGCTGTCGGTCGCGCACCAGTACCAGCGGTTCACCGACTGGCACCGCCGCGTTCCGCCTGGATTCGAGTGATCGACCATGGAATGGGAAACCGTCATCGGTCTCGAGATCCACGCGCAGCTCGCCACGCGGAGCAAGATCTTCTCGTCGTCGGCGACGGCCTACGGCGCGGCGCCCAACACCCAGGCGAACCTCGTCGACCTCGGCTACCCGGGCGTGCTGCCGGTGCTCAACCGCGAGGCCGTGCGCATGGCCGTGCGCTTCGGCCTCGCGACGGGCGCGACGGTTGCGCGCCACTCGGTATTCGCCCGCAAGAACTACTTCTATCCGGACCTGCCGAAG